>PXDC01000436.1 GCA_003565135.1 Verrucomicrobiota bacterium | reverse complement strand
GTCCCAGGCGACCGTCCTTGGCCAACCCCCGGTCGATGATTTTGGAGAGGAGGTTGACGTCGATATTGCCTCCACACAGCGGCACCACCACATTTTTCCCCGCCACTTTTTCCCGGAGCTCCTCCCGGTTGAGCAAGGCGGCAAACGACGCCGCGCCAGCGCCTTCGACCACACTCTTTTCCACCTCGAGCAGCACGAGGATGGCATTGGCGATCTCTTCTTCGCTCACCAGGTAAAACCCGTCCACCTCGCGGCGGACAATGTCGTAGGGCAGTTTTCCCACGCGTTTGACGGCAAGGCCGTCGGCCAGCGAGGGCAGCCCTTCCACCGCCACCGGGTGCCCGGTCGCCAGGGAATCCTTCATCGACGGGTAGTTTTCCGGCTCCACCCCGTAGATCTCGGCCTCCGGGTACAGGCCCTTGAGGGCGAGCGCATTGCCGGCGATGAGCCCGCCGCCGCCGATGGGCAGGAGCATGACATCGCAGGGAATGTCCTCCTCGTGGAGCTCGACGGTCAGGGTCCCCTGTCCGGCAATGATTTCCGGGTCGTCGAATCCGTGAACGAAAAAACATCCCCGTTCGCGCTCGATCTCGTGCGCTTTCTCCAGGGCGTCGTCGTAATTCCGGCCGTGCAGGATGACTTCGCCCCCCCAGCGCCGGGTGGAGGAGACCTTCACCAGGGGCGTCTTTTCCGGCATCACCACCACCGCCGACATGCCGAGTTGGGTGGCATGGAAGGCGAGCGCCTGGCCGTGATTCCCGGCGCTGGCGGTGACCACGCCGGCCTTGCGGCTTTCCTCGCCGAGCCGGAGCAGCTTGTTCACCGCGCCCCGCTCCTTGAACGAACCGGTGCGGTGCAGGTTTTCAAACTTGAAGTACAGCCGGCACCCGAGCTGATCGCTCAGCGGTTCCGAAAGCACGCAGGGTGTTTTCTTCAGGTATGGACGGATCGCTTCGCGCGCCGCCCGGATATCGTCGAGGGAGATCACTTGAGCCACGCGTCAAGGTGCTCGCGGACAAAGTCGTCGTCAACAAACTCCGGGTACGCCCGGGTCACCCGGTCCAGCTCCTCAGACTGCCCCGGGGAGAGCTTTTCGTCGGGATTGAGGCACCAGGTCCCGGGAAGCAGTCCCTGGCGTCGAAGCACTTCGTGAATTCCCGGGATGACGCCGGCGAAACCGTTGGCGACATCGAAAACGGCGGCGTTGATGTCGGTCAGCGCCGCGTTACGTGTCAGCCAATCGGTGGAAAGGGTTTCCTCGCGGCGCGCCTGCTTGATTTCCTCCAGCAGCAGCACGGCCTTGCGGGTCCAGACCCCCCACTGCCCGAGCAGCCCTCCGGCGATGGTGCGGGTCCTGGGTCCATCCGGCGTCTGGAAGGTAAACGGGGTGAGCAGGTCGACGATGATGTTGTCGTCGTTGCCGGTGTACAGGGAAACATCGTCCCGGCCAGCCTCGATGGCGGCGCGCACCACGTCCTGGGTGAAATAACGGTTAAACGGGGCGATCTTAACCGCCAGCACGTTTTCGATCTCCATGAATTCCCGCCAGAAAGCGTACGGAAACACACGCCCCCCGACGGCCGGCTGCAGGTAGAATCCGATGACCGGCATGACCTCCGCCACCTTGCGGCAGTGCTCCAGGATCTCCGGCAGGGGCTGCTCCTTGACCGCGGTGAGGCTGAGCAGTCCCGCGTGAAAACCGAGACCGGCGGCCAACTCCGCTTCCCGCGACGCCTGGGCGGTGTCCCCGCAAATGCCGGCAACCTTGACAAAATCCCGCGGGTGTTCGCGCAACTCGGCGTCCAGGGTTTCCGAGGCGATCCTGAGCACGGGTTCGAACAGCGCATGCTCGGGTTCGCGGATCTCGAACTGGGTCGAGTGAACCCCCACCGCAAGTCCGCCGCAGCCGGCGTGGAAGTAGTACCGGGCCAGCGCGCGCTGGTGCTTTTCCGACAGCTTGCGGTCGGCGTCAAGCGCCAGCGGAAACGCCGGAATAACCTGTCCCCGGGCGAAATGATTGCGAAGATTCATGCAGAATATCCCTTTGTCGTTCGTCTTTTTTTTCGTTCAAGGCCTCCGACCCGCCGCCGGGACCGTGGCGCCCGCTGAAAAACGTACCGGTGTGCCGACCGTTAAAACTTGCCGCTGCGGGATTCGAAATGGGTCGGTTTGTCCAGGAGGGGTCCGCCGCTGCCGACGTGATCGGCGACCGCCTGGACCATTTCGTCCACGCCGACGGTGAGCGGGCCAAAAAGCTTGAGCGACCGGGCCGGATTGCTCAGCCACGCGGTCGGGGACTCGGTGCCCGTGATCCGCACCTCTTTGCCCAGGATCTCGCCGAAACGGTTGGCGAGGTCCCGCACCTTGACCACCTCGGGCCCGGTGACGTTGATGACAAACGGGGGCGAAGCCGCGTGGTCGAAGCACTGCAGGGAGCGGGCGATGGCGTCGCCCTGCCAAATGATGTTGACGTGCCCGGTGCTGACATCGACCGGCTCGCCGGCCATGACCTTTTGCGCGATATCCACCAGCACCCCGTAACGCAGGTCGATGGCGTAGTTGAGGCGGAACAGGGCCACCGGCGTGCCGTGTTTGCGGGAAAAATAGGTGAACACCCGCTCCCGGCCCACGCAGGAATTGGCGTAATCGCCCACCGGACCGATTTCATCCTCTTCCGTCGAGCCCGGCGAATCGACCGGGACAAACGGGTAAACACAGCCGGTCGAGAAAGCGACGATGCGGGAACCTTTGTACCGATCCGCCACATACGCCGGCACCACCGCGTTCATGGCCCAACTCAGGTCCGGCTGCTTGCCGGCACCGAATTTGTGTCCGGCCAGAAAAAGCACGTTCGCGGCATCGGGCAATGCGTCGACCTCGTTGCGCTCGATCAGGTCGGCCCGGATCGTGGTGACGCCGTAGCTCTCCAGCCGCTCGCGGCTTTCCGCATCTGAAAAACGGGAGACCCCGATGACCCGGTTTTTTTTGCCCAGCTCATCGAACCCCCGCCGCAGCATCAGGGCCGTCGACAGCCCCATTTTTCCCGCTACTCCGAGCAGCATCACATCCCCTTCGAGCCGCTTCAGCGTCTCAAGGGCGCCCGGCGTCGGGCGGGCAAAAATTTCATCGATTTCCTCGTGGGTCATGGCTAACTTGGACTCTTCGGTCATAGGAACTGTTTTGTAACCGAACGGTTACGTACGGCGGGTTTGATGGCAAGGTTTTTATGGAAGAAACAAAAGAGAAAAAAGGGAAACGGACCAAGGAAAAACTGCTTTCGATCGCGACCCGACTCTTTGCCGAACGCGGGTTTTCCGCCACCACCGTCGATGCCATTGTCAACGAGGCGCAGATCAACAAGCGCATGGTTTACCACTATTTCGGAAACAAGGAAAAGCTCTACCAGGCCTCGCTCCGCCTGGTGTACGGGCGGCTCGGCGACATCGAGCTGGAGTTGTCCGAACACGAGGACGGGCTCGAGGCGCTCCTCGCCGCCATCATCAAGGAATACTTTCATTTTCTCCAGGTGAACGCCGACTTTGTGAAGTTGCTGCTTTGGGAAAACCTCAATCAGGGGCGCGGCATCGAGGGGGCCGGGCTGACCCAGGTGAAAAACCCCATCCTGACCAAACTGAACGACGCCATCCAACGCGGCATCGACGAGGGCAAACTGCGTCCGGACCTCGATGCCAAGCATCTGCTGATCAACCTGATCGGACTTTGCCTGATCTATTTTTCCAACCGGTACACCCTCTCCCAGTCCCTCAGCCTGGACCTGGCCTCGCCCCGCACGCTCGACCAGGGCGTCAACCACATCGTCAAGCTCGTCCAGGAAGGTATCCACGCCTAGGCCCGGCCGACCCGGGATACCCCGCTCCCGCCGGGCCGGGTCGGCAGAAATCGTCTCCCCTGCGAAAACCGGCGGCTGCATTGACAATCCCCCGCAATCGCTCAGTCTGCAACTGTCGGTTCCCGGCCGCATCATGGCGTTGATTCATCCATACGAAGACCTGCCTCCGCCGGAAAACTGGTTCCGGGGAAACCTGCACACCCACACCAACCGCAGCGACGGCGCTCGGGAACCGGAGGAGGTGATCGGGGACTACGCGCGGCGCGGCTACGGTTTCCTTATGATTTCCGATCACGACCGCGTGTACGGGGAGCGCGAGCTCTCCGCCTTCGAGTCACACGGCATGACCCTGATCCCGGGCAACGAGATCACAGCCAACGGCCCGCACCTGCTGCACGTGGCGGCGGGCGCGAAAGTGGATCCCTACGAAGACCGGCAGCACTGCATCGACAACGCGGTCGAACAGGGCGGCTTCATCATTGTCAACCACCCCAACTACGGAAAGGATTTCGACCACTGCCCGATCTCTTTTCTCGAAACATGGCAGGGTTACACCGGGCTGGAAATTTTCAACGGGACCATCGGCCGCCTGCCGGGCAGTCCCTACGCCACGGACAAATGGGACCGCCTTCTCAGCGCCGGACGCCGGGTCTGGGGGTACGCCAACGACGACAGCCACCAGCCGAAAGACGACGTCGGTTTGGGATGGAACGTGGTCTGCGCCGACCGGGCCGAACCGACGGCCATCGTGGACGCCTTGCGCAGCGGTCGTTTCTACGCCTCGACCGGCGTGGTCATCACCGCCATCGAGGTCGACGGCAAAACCATCCGCATCGCCACCGAGAACGCCGAACGCATTGTCGCGATCGGGCTCCACGGCCGGCGTTTGGCCCAGGCCGATGCCCGCGAGATCACTTTTTCTGTGCCCGCGAAAAGCACCTACGTCCGTTTCGAATGCTGGGGTCGCGGCGAACGGTTCGCCTGGACCCAGCCTTTTTTCTGGAGATCCCGCCTCCCGGCCGCCTCCTGAGCACGCACGGTGCGCTCCGTAAGCGCCATTCGCCCTTTTAAAGGCCAACTCAAGCCGGTGGCTCGGAACACCGTCATCACCGCTCACTCCGCAATCGCCGCCGCCGCCACACGACAGCCCCCAGCGCTCCCATTCCCAGGATCAACGCATACACCGCCGGCTCCGGAATCTCCCCGGCCATAATCGGTTCGCCGGACGTACTGTTCCACGCCCAGTCGTGGATCGTCAGCCGCTCCTCCGCCATGCTGTGGCTCATGCGGAGCCAGCCGTAATAGGTCTCGTCGTCGTAGGCAATGCGAAGAGCCATAAAACCGTCGGCCTGGTCGAAGAAACCACCTCTTGCATCGGCAGAAAAATCCTCCCCGTAGGCCGCAAGTCGTGAACGGCTCGAAATAGATACCCAGTCGCCGGATGAATCGATCGATTCACCAAACTCCAAGCTCGTAACACGGCGGGGCGAAGTCTGGCCAAACGTCGCGTAATGATTATTCGTTCCTTCGCTCCATACAAGAAAGTTTTCTCTTTCATCTCCGATAAAAAACTCATCCGGGGATTCGGCTAGGGAAAAAGAAATGGATTCGTCCGAAAAATGCGGCAATGAAACATTCTGAACGCCTGAATAGATTATCGACGCGCTAATCGTTGGTGAAGCGACGAACAACGGGACTAGGGCAGCGCAATAACAAAGTTTTTTTCTTAGATTCAAAATATTCATGGCATCAATTCTCCTGAAATGAGATAAAGCTGCCGCTCTCAAGAAATACGGCTGCATCGAATTTTGGGTCGTTTTGTGGTGTATCACCGTCGGCAACAACAATACGGACAATATGGGTTTCATACGGCACGACTTCGGCGACGACATCGAATGCCCTGGTAAACCCAGAATAGGTTACATCAAAAGGCGGCGCGTCCGGGTTTGGCGGCGTATGATCATCCGAATCTGCCGAATTGTTAACAAACCAATCCACATAGTTGGTCAACGGTGGATCATGATTGGTCACCTCACCAATATTAAAAACACTTACCGTACGGCTGTTGGTATCCGGGTTTGCCACCACGGGTAACAGCGCGATATTCCCATCAATGTTTCCTTCCTCGTTTGGTCCACCGATAGGCTGCCAGTCCACCACACCGTTTTCGTATCGACCGAGGAAAATAGCCATCGCATCGTTTTTCGGTGGATTCGCTTCGTAATATTCCTCTGACGCAAAAAGAAATGTCATGCCCAACCGATTATGTTCCGGGACAAAATCAATTTCCAAAACGGTCGCATCGTGACTGCCCAGCAAATCCGGCGCTGGATTATTCTGCATCCATGTTTCCAACTGACTATCACCCGGCTGATCAATATTTCGATTCGCCAAAACCCCGGTCCGGTTCCAATCGGCGGCCCAACCGGTGGTCAGGACGATGCCCTCGTCCATGCTCCACTCGATTTCGTCGTTTTCGTCGTAGCCGACCAATCCATGATCAATACCGCGGCTGAAACAATCGGCCGCGCCGATAAAACCGTTGAAGCGCACATCGGTGACCGACAGGTTGGGGTCATCGGCCAACACCCGGTTGGTTAAGCGCGTTGCCAGGGTCGGGTCGGCGATCGGCGGACCCCCGAATCCTTCGGGATCCCCGCCGTAATGGAGCAATTGCAGGCGCAGGAATCGTTTGTTGTCTTCATTTTCAGTAATCGGTTGTTCGTCCAAAACCCAGACCTGTCGGTAATGCCCGGGATATTCCGGTCCGAGTTCGTCGTCGACAAGGATCACCGTACCGCAGTGTTCGGACCATTGGATAAGGTCCTTGGAACTCTCAAGAATATACCGAACCCCGCCCATCCAGGTCGGTTGCAAAAAGGTTACCGCCAGATAGTCTTCCCCCCGGTATTCCTTGATCACACCTTGCGGTGCACAATCTCGACTGTTGTCGGTCGGGTCCGTGCCGATCAAATAATTGACCAGGTTCGGCACCCCGTCGTCGGAAAGATCGTAATCCGGCCACATCTCGGCGGGGGAGGTGCCATACGGAAAGACCCACCCCCAATAGGTCGCATCCCATTGGGTCAACACCGGCAACGCCGCGCACCGGTCGGGCGGGAAATATCCGGCCGGCCACCCCCCACCGCCCGAGGTCGACATCGGGTACATCATTCCGTCGAGTCCCTCGTCGTTCTTGGCCCACTCAGCCTCCCTTTGGGCCACGTTTTCCAGGTATTCCTTGTGGTTGACGATCGACCATTCCCGAAATTCCGGCGTGAACGTCGCCCAGCGATCGCCGAACTGGCTCATGAGCCGCTCCTCGACGTACGTTTCAGTGATTTCAGATGTCGCGGACAATGGCAAAGCCGCGCCCGCGAAACCGGTCAGCGCCACGATCAAACACCGACTGCAGGGAGGGGGGGG
>PXDC01000430.1 GCA_003565135.1 Verrucomicrobiota bacterium | reverse complement strand
GTGGCCGACGTCCAAAACATCGTGCTCGAACTGAAAAAACGCGGCATCGGCATCCTGATCACCGACCACAACGTCCGCGAAACCCTCCGCATCGTGGACCGGGCCTACCTGATTTACGAAGGCAAAGTCCTCACCTCCGGCAACAGCGATTTCCTGATCAAAGACGAACAAAGCCGCAAACTCTACCTCGGCGAGCATTTCAACCTGTAGGCGGAGGGCCACCGCCGTCCCGGCCGCTACTCGAACGACTCCCGACCGATCCGGTTCCCATTCAGCCAGCCTTCCCAGCCGTTGGCGCCGGTGCCCGTTTCCGCGCCGAAGGCAATCTCCACCTCATCCCGGCGGCCGTCCACCCATTCCAATCGGACGCGCAGGGAATCCCCGTCACGCCCGGCGGCAACTTGTTTCAACGGAACCTCGTCCCCGGGAAACGGCGCCAACAAGGTGAAAAACAGGTACCCGGTTTCCGATTCATGCTCATAGGCCAGCCACGGCGCTTGCTCGCGAACGCCGTATTTCGGGGAATACCATCCCTCCCGGACCACCGCCTTCCCCGGACTCTCCAGTGGCGCAAGGAGGATGTTGGCCTCCGGATACGTGGTGACAAACGCCCGGTCCAGGGATGGCAGCGGAACCAGCTCATTGGGCTGGAAACGCCAGTTTTGCGCGTAGGCAAACCGGCGGGGGTCCGTCCGCACCCGGTCCGCCACGATCCAGAACGCGTCCCGGACCATGACCACCTGCCGTTCGTGGGTCACCGGAGGGCCGGGAGTATCGCCGTCCGCGGTCAGGTGGGAGTAACCTTGATGCCACGCGTGCAGCACTTTCAACTTTCCCTCCATCCGTTGCCGCGCCAGGCCAAGCGGGGGATTGGCCTGCTGGTTCTCTCCGTTGATCGAAACGGTGTTTTGAAACGGCGTGCTGACGAAAAGCGCCCGCGAGCCATCCTCGGTGTGGTAACGGTAACGGCCCGGCATCACCACCAGCGGTCTCCCGTAGGCGGCCAAATCAACGCTGCCGATGCGAAACTGTCCCCGGCCCCGCGGCCCGAAGTCGAACATCAGCCATCTCGCGTCCGGG
Source organism: Verrucomicrobiota bacterium (assembly GCA_003565135.1). GTDB lineage: Bacteria > Verrucomicrobiota > Verrucomicrobiia > Opitutales > T3Sed10-336 > PXDC01. The sequence goes on along the minus strand of PXDC01000430.1, from coordinate 6,224 downwards.
CCGTCGTCCCAATCGCTTCGCAGAACCGCGAACCCGCCCTCCGCAAACAACCGGTCGCTCCAATCCGGACGCGTTCCCCGCCGGCCTTCGGTGGCCACGAACAGCAGGTCCGGCCGGTCGAGCGGTTCGATCCAGGTGAGAAGCCGGTCCCGCATCGGGTCGTTGTCCGAATCACCGAATTGCGGGATGGACAAATCCGGACGGGTGTAGGCGCCCGCGAAATCAAGCGCCAAGTGGAAATGCTCCAAAAATTCCGGCGGCGGCGTTTCCCCCGCGACCTCCAGCAGGCGCAGGAAGAGATGCATCTGGCGCAAAATGACGTTGTGGTAATGGGGGCTCCTCCCCCGGTAAACGGCGTCCCCGTAAGTCGCCCGGCGAAAATGGTCCGGCAACAGGTCGATGGTGGACCGCCGCCAGTCCTCCGCCCGCTTGAATTCCGGAAAAACCGTGCCCGCGAACAAGACCCCGGTGGCCTCCATGGTTCCCCAGTTGCCGCGGCGGTATCCGGATTCGCGGTTGTTCAAGGATTCGGCCATGGCGTGCAAATCGCCGAGAAAGATGGCCAGCAATGCGGCGTCAAAATGCCGGGACCGCACGGCGGAGGGAAACAACACCGTCCAATGGCGCAGGCGCAACCCGGTCTCCAGCGTCCGCGGGTGGTCGGGCGGCACCTGTCGGTGCCATTCCCGCAATTGCCACGCAAACTCCTCCATGAACGTTTCATCGCCGTGACGGCGGAACCCCTCGACCAAGGTGAGAAAATGGGTGTGGCGGTGAAACATGTAGGCCCACTCCCGATCATAGATTTGCCGCCGCCAATCGATGCCCTCTTCAAATGGCACCGTTTCCCGCTCAAAGGTGAACCGGCGCCGCATCACCTCCTCCAGGGTCGTGGTGTCGTGGGTCTCCCCCGGGATCGCGTCCAAATCGCGCAACGGTTCATCGGGGGAAAACGGCAACGCCAACCCGCGGGTTCGAAAATGCCGCAACAACGCCGCCGCGGCATCCTCCCAGCGCTCCTCCGCGACCGCCGCCGCCCCGGCTTCCAGGCCGGGATATTCCCAATTAATCAACTCAATCACCGGTTGATACGGATCGGAAGCCGCGACCATGACCGGCATGGCGATCAGGCAGAGCAAGCCGGAAAGCCGGCGGCGGAATCGTGGTGGGTGGATTCGTTTGGCATGCATGGGAAATCGGTGGAGCCGCCAATTGGCGGTTGTCATTCACGGGACGGGTCGTTACCTTTCACCATCATGGCCATCCACGCCTTGTCCGCAAACCGCTTTTTCCCAAGCCGACCGGCATTCGTCGCCCGTCGGCGGAGCCGGTCCGGGTTGCCTCCGCTGGCGTTTCTTCCCTTGATCACCGCATGATCCGCCTCTTCAAATGGTTAGCTACGCTCGTCATCGGGGTGATCCTCGGGGGAGTGTTGTTGTTGTTGTTTGGCATCGACGGCATCACCAGAACACTGGTCGAACGCCAGACCTCCAAGGCCCTGGGGGTGCCGGTCTCGCTTGAAAGCTCCTCCATCAAGTTTTTTGACGAGCGGGTGGACTTGGGCCAACTCACCGTGGCCAATCCGGAGGGGTTTGCGGAGACGCCGTTTTTTCTCCGGTTTGACACCGCCACCGCCGATCTCGCCTTGCGCGACTTGACCCAAAGCCACATCGAGCTGGAAAAGCTGCTTTTGGAAACGGTCGAGATCCACCTCGACCGGGCGGACGGACGGAGCAATTACCGGGTCATTTTGGATAACTTGGACGCCTACCAGGAGGAACGGGGGGACGGCGGAGACAGAACCTTTCTGATCCGGGAAGTTGTCATCCGGGACATCCGGGTCAGCGCCCGCCTGTTGCCTTTCGGCGGAAACCTGACCCGGCGGGACCTGGTGATCGATGAGATCGTGCTGGAGAATGTCGGCAGCGGAGAGGAAGCCGCCGGACTCGGGCACATCGCGGCGGTCATCACCACCGCGATATTGTCAGCCGTATTGCAACAAGGCTCCGATCTGTTTCCCTCCGATTTGACGGAGGATCTTGGGAAAGGGCTCGGGGAACTCGGCGGCATTCTGCAAGCGGCCGAAGACGTGATTCGCGGCATCGGCGAAATTTTCCAACGCGGCGAAAGCCCCGATTGAAGACACCCTGCCGGCCCGGTGCAGATTGATGAGCCGGGGCAAAACGCCCCTTTGGGATCAGAGCGCCATGGCAGCGCGCTCCATGGTCGGTCCGCCACCCCGTGGCCACCGTCGAGCACTTGGCCCGAAACGTTTCCCTTCCCGTTCTCCGGAACGTTCTTCCGAATCCGCCCCCCCAACTGGATAATGCCGAATTGCCAATCACCACTGCCGAACGGCTTCCTCAAAGCCACTTCCCATGACGACATTAATTTTAGCAGCTGCTAAAATTAATGTCGCTTCGCCGGAAAGGCGATTACGGCTTTTTTGAGGGCCCGTCGTTACAAGTCTTCCCCGCATTAGGATTTGCCGCGTTCAAATATTGTCGCGATCTTGCTTGAAACAACTTGAAGGCCCCATGGAAGGAGCCCGTAACGGGTTGTCCAACGGACTTCCGGACGCGCTTTCGGACCTGCCCTCCGAATCAAATGATGGCGGATGGCCCCGCCACCGCCGAAAACGGCCCCTTAAAAACCTCCTCCCGAAAGCGACAATGTTTTTAGCAGCTGCTAAAATTATTGTCGCTTCGCCGGAGGAGGTGACAACGGTTATGTTTGAGGGAATATCGTTGTGCAGAGCTTCACTTAATCAGCATTTGGACAGCAATCCAAAGGTTCTCCTCCCTGTCTTCAGAAGCTGAACGACCCGCGCGGAGGCGCCATGACACGGCTGTATGGCGGTCTTGCGGTCATGGCCTCCGGGCGTCAGGCTAACCTTGTCCATGAAATTCCGCGCACCTTTGTTCTTTATCGGCGCCGGCCCGGTGGCAGCCGTTTTGACGGTCGCCCTGTTGGGTGCCTTCTCACAGGCCCTCCACGGGACCGGGGAACCGCAACGCGAACAATGGATGCGCGATTTTTTGGATACGCGGATTGTTCCGGAAAGCGGGGGCTTCGTGTTCGCCGGTGATTTTCCCACTCTCCGCTGGGAACGCCCGCTGCTGGCGCGGGAATTGTTTGGAGATGTTTCCCTCGAAACGCGCTGGTTTGACGCCAGCGGGCGGGAAGTCAGCCAACCCGCGTCCACCGGGCGTTACGCCGCCTACATTGAAGCCCGCCCGGCGCAAGGCCCTCCCCTGCGCCGGAGCAAAACTTTTTTCCGATTCGATCCCGGAGCGGTGACACCGGGACCGCGGACGCCACTGTTTCAGCTGCCGGAGCAACCGGCCTTCGGCCTGTCGGCGGCCGCCTGGGAAGCCCATCGGGAAGCGCTGGAGGATTTCGGCAACCGGGTTCTCACCCGTGCCCTGGTGCGGGAGGAGGAAGTCGCGATCCTATCTGCGGGCATTGCGGACTGGGATGAAAGCGCCGGTGTGGATCCGCTGAACACCCCGGCCATCCGCCATCAGGAACACCACCTGGCGATCAAGCGCCACATCCTCAGGGCGGACCACCGGTATCCACCCTTGGACTACCCCGGCCCCGCGGCCCCGCAGGCTCCCGCATTGCGGACCGGGACCGACGAGGAAGCCGGATTCTCCCCGGAGCTGGCCGCCCGCTTGCGGGAGTTTTGCCGGGATTGGGAACGCCGGGAGGGCGAACCGTTCACCATCGTGGTGGCGCGCCACGGAGTGATCGCTTTTCACGAAGCGTTCGGTGAAGAGGCGGACACGGACACCGTGTACCCTCTGTTTTCCATCACCAAGAGCCTGACCGGCATCCTGGCCGCGCTCTTCATCGAACAAGGTTTGCTGCATCCCGACGAACCGCTGGGCCTGGTTCTGCCTGACCTTCCGGTGAGCGGGCCAAACGCGGTCACCGCCCGCGGTTGTTTCATGCACGTCACCGGACTGGAGGGGCAGATTGGTTGGCGGGGACTGGACAACCCCTGGCTCGACAATCACGCCGCGCACGCGTTGAGCGTTGGCGGTCCAGCCTACCGCTATTCGGGCGTGGCGTATGATCTGGTCGGTACGGCCCTGCAAGTCATCTCCGGGAAAAGCGTGGCCCGCCTTTTTCAAGAACACCTCTTCAGTCCGCTGGAGATGGAAAACGCCCGCGTGACCAGTCTCGGCATCGGGGGCCACCTCCGGGCCATCGACCTTGCCAAATTCGGGCAGTTGCTCCTCAACTCCGGCGCCTACGGGGACCGGCGATTTTTCGGCGGCGGCACGCTGCGGCAGATTCTCCCCCGGGCTTACGCGGACCACTTTCCCGGTCTCGCCGACCGGGCCGACTACGGCTTCGGCCTGCGGTGGGCAGGGGAACCCCATCCGCGGGCCGGGCATGACGGTATTCCAACCGACGCCATCCTTCCGAGCGGCAGGACCATTGGGCACGGTTCCCTGTCCGGCACCGTGTTCCGGGTGGACTTGGAAAACGAATTGGTCATCGCCGTCGGTCGGTATCGTTCTGGTGAAAACCACGGGGATTACCTGCGGAACCTGCTTTTGTTGGTTACGGAAAATCTGGTTGATTGAACGGCGGACCAACCGGAAGGTTGACGGCGGCCCTGGACTGCGCCCCGGCATGCCGCCGCATTCCAAAAATGGCCATCGGGGGCAAAGCCTCACACCGCCGCGTTGCGGATGATTTCACCCGGTTCCAGGCGGGCGGCGCGGCGGGCGGGCAGCCAAGCGGCGGCGGCCACCACCACGGCGGCGAACAGGGCGGCCCACAGGTAATGCGAAAGAGCCCAGTGCACCACGAAGGAATCGGTCGAGAAAATGCCGCGAATCCGTATTGGAATTCTGGAAACACCGAACGTCAACAGGGCACCCAATACCCATCCGGAAGCCACGCCGCCCACCAGAACCACCGCCCCCTGCCAGAAAAACATTCGCGCGATCTCCCGTCTCCCAAACCCGGTGGCGCGCAAGATGGCGATCTCGCGGGTCCGCTCGATCACCATCATGGCCAACGTGTTGAAAATCCCCAAGCCGGCCAGGAAGATGATCGACAACACGGTCACCCCGGAGGAAATCCGCAAGGCGCGGAACACCTCCAGCCACGCCCGCTCCCGCTCTTCCCAACCGTAGGCAAAATGCCCCAGCACCGCCTCCATGCGGGCGGCGTCGCGGGCGGCCTGCTCCGGCCGCCACACGCCGACCTGAAGAAAGGAAGCGCCAAAGGGCCGTTCCAACAACGAGCGGGCCTCGGGCAGGTGCAAGTAAATCCGCGACTGGTCGATCTCCCGCACCCCGGTTTCGTAAACCGCCGCCACCCGGAATTTCCCGGTTTGGGAGGCAGTGGCCACATCCACCAAGTCCCCCGCCCGCAGGCCGAGGCGACGGGCCAGCACCGCGCCGATCAGGATCCCCTGTTGATTTTGCCGAAAGTCGGCCAAATCTCCAAAAACCACCTGCCCAGCCAGATCGCTCACCGTCAAGTGATCGTCCAGGCGAATCCCGTATATCCAGACCGTGTTCCGCCGGACCGGGGTGCGCAGGGTGCCCTGCCCGGTCACCACTTCGGAAACACCGGACACATTGGAGAACTCCAGCACCGCCTCCCGCAACTCCCGCGGTTCGGCCACGCCTTCGACATAGTGGCGCGTTTCCCGATGGGCGATGCGGAACGGCGCTCCTTCGCTCCCGCCGGCCTCCATCGTCCGCAGGGTGTCCTGAAACCGGTCCTGCACGTGAATAGCCCCGCTGGTCCCGAGGATGGTGCGGATGTGAAACTGCTCAAACCCGCTGGTCTGCGCCTGGGTTAAAATGAAAAACGCCACCCCGACCGCGATGCCGGCGAGGCTCATCAACATAGCGCGCTTCTTAGCGAACAAAAAGCGGACCGCGATTCGCAACTCAAGGGGTCCCATGTCAATTCATCCGTTTGACGCCCCCTTGGAATCCCCAGCCGTCACCGCCATCCATCCGGCAAATTTGTAACCCGACAATCCGATCAATATCCATCGGGGTTTCGTCTGATTGATTTGAGTTCATCTTGGGCCAAACTTGCAACCGGCTTCCTTTCAATGCCCCTTGATCCGAACGCGGTCGCCGTCGCGCAGACGGTCCAGATTTTCAACCACGACCCACTCCCCTTCCGTCAACCCGGAGGTGATTTCCACTTGGGTGAGGCTGCTGAAACCGCGTTCCACCGGG
>PXDC01000036.1 GCA_003565135.1 Verrucomicrobiota bacterium | reverse complement strand
GGCGGCGACCTGCGCTGCGTCCTCCCCTACAGTTGGGGCGCCTCGCACTACGACTGGCTCGACGGCGAACGCATGGTGGTCACCACGCGCTACGAGGCCGAATTGCCCTGGCTGCACGTGCTCTTCACCGATGGAAAAGACGACCACCGTCCGATCGCCACGGAACGAATTCGCCGCGACGGCCACTGTCATTTTTCTCCCGACGGCCGGTGGATGCTGACGGACACCTACCCCGACCGCGACCGGATGCAGCATCTCTACATCGTGCGCCTGGAGGACGAAAAAGTCGCGCGTCTCGGGAGCTTTCACCAGCCGGAGACATTCACCGGCGACTGGCGCTGCGACCTCCATCCCCGCTGGAGCCCCGACGGAACCCGAATCTCAATCGATTCCACCCACACAGGCAGCCGTCAGGTCTATATCCTCGATTTGGATTTCGAAAGATAACTCGATCGTCGAGACGTTGAAGAGTCCGTGCATCCCGAAGTTTTCGGCAGGCATTCTTTTTCGACCTCGGCCCAAAGTTCTCCCGGCGACCCGGAGCTTCCTCACGGTCCATTTTCCCGATAATCCCCCCGGGCCGAGAGATACCGCATCGGGCCCGTCATCGGTCAAGGATTGATCGGAAGAGACCCATCTACTCCCCGTCGCCACGTTTTCGGATTTCTTCGTAACGAGAGTGGGTTATTCCCCGATTCTCCGAGTCCCCGGATCTCCCGGGATAAACCCGGTCGCCACAACCAAGGGTTATCCGCTGTTTTCGATGGTCACTTGGGACAAAACGGATGCTTTTAACCTTTTGCCCCTTAATGCATTAAGGGTATGGTGCGGGCGCGGGGAATCGAACCCCGATCTCAAGCTTGGGAAGCTCGCATAATAGCCGTTATACTACGCCCGCGGCGGATTGAGGTCCGAGCTTGCCGAACGCTCACCGTGAATAAAACGGCGGGTTACGGCAAATGCAAGAAAGAATCCGGCGCCCGGTTCCGCCCCTCACGGCAAATACATGAAAGAACGGACCACGCCCGGCGCCCACGGCCGGGGGAAAATTGTTGACACCATTTTTACGCGGCGTCTTAACTCTTCCGTCCTACAAACTAGGGTTTTCCCTTATATCAATTAAATCCGTTCACTTCAAATCTTCCCGCTCATTTTCCAGAGGATGCCCCTTTCTCAGGATAACCGTCTCCCCCTCCCATCCGTTATCCATCGGACAACGGCCTTCCTGTTGCTCGGCTTGATGGTGTGCGCCCCAAAGGCGCGGGCCTTGACCGTGGATACGCTCGATTCCCTCCTCCACGAGGCCGTTCACTCATTTTCAGACGGTGACTATGCCACCGCGGCCGACCTGTTTGTCCGAATCGAGGAGGAGTTCGGACACGATCCGGTCTTCGAGGACGGGGATTTTCTGCGGCGGGTTCTGCCCCTGATAGGATACGCCGAGCTTCAATCCGGCTCTCCCGATAAGGCCGCGGCCACGTTCGAACGCTACCTGGGTCGATTCGATCGCGACACCCGGCCCAATCCGTTCGTCTCGTACAACCTGGCCCTCGCCCACCGCCGCTCCGGAAATCCGGACCAGGCCCTCCGGCAATTCGCGACCTACGTCGAGCTTTTCCCCGGCCGGCGGGAAACCGCCCTCGCCCAACTGCAAAAGGCGGAAATTCTCTTCGAGCAGGATCGCGCCGCCGACGCCATCGAACGGCTCCAGAAGCTTTCCGAATCGGATGCGCCCGCCAACATTCGCACTCAGGGGCGTCTCCTCGCCGCGCAGCGGGCGATTGCCGACGGGCGGACCGAACTCGCGGCGATGCTGGTCCTTGAGCGGGAATGGGACGTGGAGGCGATGCCCGAGGTTGCGGTTCTCACCTTCACCGCGATGGAACTCGGAGACCGGTTGATGGAAGCGGAAAACCACGGGCAGGCCGCCCGCAGCTACCGGCTCGCGCTGCCGCGCGATCAACTCGTCATCCTGCAGAGGGAACGCATGCGAGCCCTGAAGGAAAATGCCCCGGCAGCCGCCGGGGGAATCCGGGGCGCCCGGCACGATTTTCACCGGCATCTTTATGAGCGAATGGAACGCCAATTGGCGTCATTGCTCGAGGCCGACGACTACACCCCCGGATTAACGCTTCGTCGCGGCCAGGCCTTTCTCCTTTCCCACCGTTACCGGAGCGCCTGGCTGCTTTTCGAAAGCATCGCCGTGGACGATGCCCTCGACACCGATCTCCGGCGCGACGCCCACTATCGCTGGATTCTTGCCGCCAACGGCCTGGAGGAATGGGAGGAAGCGCTCACCATCGCCAGGAATTTCACCCATCGGTACGAAGACTCGGACCTGGCACCGCAAGCCTTCTACCTTATCGCCCAGGCCCACAGCGAACAGCGGCGCCACCCCGAAGCCGTCGAGGTATTGACCGACCTCATCGAACGCTTCCCCGACCATGCCCTCAGGCAGCGCTGGCACTTCACCCGCGGTTTCAGTTTCGCCCTCCTGGACCGATTCGAGGAAGCCCGCGCCGATTTCGAATCCGCGCGCGACGCGTTTCCCGAAGCCCACCTCACCGCCGGAGCCGACCTCTGGTACGGGTTGACTTATTTCTTCGAACAGGACTACGCGACAGCTTTGACCGAGTTTGAACGTCTCGAAGCCACCTACCCGGAACACCGACTCACCGGAGAAATCCGGTACCGCCGCGCGGCCACCCTCTATGCGATGGGCGCGCTCAAATCAGCCCTCGACGCCACGCGGCAATTTATCAGGGACTTTCCCCGCCACGAGCGCCACGGGGAAGCGCTCGTCCTGCAGGGGGACCTGCACATGGGCCTGGGAAACCTGGACGCGGCGGTCGATGCGTTCAACCGGGTTTCCCCGGAGGCCGGCTCCATGTTCCACTACGCCGTTTTCCAGGCCGCCAAGGTCCACCGGGCCCGGGGCGACCACGACCAAGTCGTCTCTCATCTCCGTTCCTACCTGCGACGCGACGACCTCGGCCCCGGCGCCCGAATCAGCGACGCCCTCTACCGAATGGGGCAGGCCTACGTAAAACTGGGCCGGCCGGAGGAGGCGTTTCCCCTGTTTTTCGAAACCCTCGACCTCTACGGCGACGACCGGGAAGCCGCCGCCATCAGCGGCATCCTCGCCGCCCTCGAAGATCTCCACGCCCGAACCCGAACGGATGCCTCGCCCCCCTCGGATGTGGAAGGCGCCGTCCGCACCCTTGTCGCCGCCGACAACTTCAATCACTGGCTGGAAGCGGAGCGGTACCGCGCGCGACGCAACGATCGCCCGACCTGGTACGCGCGGCTCTCCCTCGAGCTTTCCGAACGGGAACGCCGCGCCGGACGAGGTCATCGCGCCGACGCGCTCCTGCTGGAAATGGCCCGACAAACCTCCCCGGACAAACTCGATCCCCGTTGCCTCGGCCGCGCCGGTCACTACCTGCGGGAAAACGGGCTCGCCGCCGGGGAACGCTTCCTGCGAATTTTACTGGAGGATTTTCCCCATGCCGCGGAACGGCCTTACGCGCATTACGGGCTGGCCCGCATCGATTACGAGAATGGTGCATACACCGATTCCCTCCGCCGCCTGCGACGTTTCCTCCAGGAATCGCCCGGACACAAACTTGCCGCAGAGGCCCGTCTCCTCAAAGCCTCCCTCCTCCATGAAACCGGCGATCCGGACGCTGCCATCGCCGCCTACACAGCCGTCCTGGAACAACGGGAGGCCCGGGGCCGGCCTCATGCCCGGGCTCTTCGCGGACTGGCGGAAATCCACCGGGCGGCGGGGAAACCGGAAAAAGCGATCGCCTATTTCCAGCGAATTTACACCCTCTACCGGGCCTACGACACCCTGTTGGCGGAAGCGTACTTTGAGAGCGCGCTCCTTTTTGAGGAGCTCGGCGATCTTGAAGCGGCCTACAACACCCTGGACGAAATGCGCCGAACACCGTCCCTGGAGGAACTTGAGCTCTATGAAAAAGCGGAGGACCACCGGTTACGGCTCCGCGCGGAGTGGGCCGGGGAGTCGGACCGGGCCGGAAAGGAGAACTTCGAGTGATTACGCGCATCCGGGCCCGCCTCATCTCCACGATCCTACCCGGCCTTTGCCCGGTCGTGGTGCTCGGGCTCGCCCCGCTCCCGGCCGTTGCGGCGGACATAGACGGCATCGCACCCGACACGGTGCTGCAGGGCAACGTCGAAATCCGGTTGGACGACAACCGGATTTATACCGGGGAACTTGCCGGGCTGAGCGCCGGCCGTCTGGCTGTGATCGTCTTCGATGGCACGGGTGAAGTGGAATATTCGCTTCCGGTCGCCGAAATCGACACCGTCCGATTTCCGGGCAACGACGTGCACCGGATCGGCCTTGAGTTGTACCACGATCGGCAATACAACGACGCCGTTCCCCTGCTTGAGGCGGTCTTCCGGCACCGCGCTGAGTACCTGCCGCTGCTCGACGCAAGTACCACCGAGGCCGTCGCGGCACTGCCGCGCGCTTACCTCGAAACCGGCCGGGCCATCGACGCCGTGGGCACCGCCCTCCGCCTTCTGCGCCAAACAGACCAACCGGAGTACCGATACAAGCTGGAAACGGTCGTGCTCAACGGCTTCATCGATCTCGGCTTGTACGACCGGGCCGCCGAGGAAGCCCGTGCCTGGTGCGCGCGCGAAGGACCCTACCCGGAATCCGCCCTCGGCTGGTCCGTCCTGGCCGAAATCGAACTGCGGGACGAAAACTACCACGAGGCCCTGTGGATAAGCCTTCAGCCCATCGCATTCTCCACCGCCCGGCCCATGGATCATCTCGAGCGCGCCTATGCTGTCGCCATTCACGCCAGCCACGCGCTCGGGGAAGAGGAGAAAGGCTGGCGCCTCTTCCGCGAAATGACCGACCGCCACCTGGGCTGGCCGGAGGACCGGACCGAATACAACGAAACCCACGCCTTCTACAGTCGCATGCAGAAAGCCCTCGAAGAAGCCGAGGGCTCTTCCGGCGATGTCCTCGAAATCGACCCTCGTCCCGCGCGGGAGGACCTGAACCTTCCTCTGCGGGAAGTCCGAAAACTTCTTCTCGCCCTGCCCGATGATTAAAAACGCCATGAACTCGTTTCGAATTCCCGGAAAAGCCACCCACACAACAACGTCGCGCCCTTCCTCCGTCCTGCCCGGGCGGGCCGCGCTCGTCGCATTCACCTTCGGGGCCGTCACCCTCGCTCCCCTCGCGGCGCGAGCGGAAGAGGTTGCCGGGAGCAGCGGCAACCTCAGCCTCTGGTCCCTGATGCAGCAGGGGGGATGGGCCATGTATCCCCTCGGGGCGTGTTCCCTCGTGATGTTCTTCCTTATCTTCCATTGTGCCCGCGAGACCTCGGGCACCCGGTTCGTGCCTTCGGCCGCACTCCCCCGGTTGTCGTCGCTCCTGGAAACCCGCAACATCGAACAGGCCGCGGAACATCTCGACGCCTCCCCCAGCGTTCTTTCACGAAGTATGAGACATGCCCTGCAGAAGGCCCGCCCGGCGGAGGGGGACGCCAATAAAGCCGAGGTGGAATCGAGCCTTTCGGAATCCCTCGAGCACGAGGAAAACGGAATCGGGCAATGGATCCATTACCTCAACGTCGTCGCCACCGTAGCTCCCATGATCGGCCTGCTGGGTACGGTCAGCGGTATGATCGGCGCCTTCCAGACCATTTCGGCCGGAGGAATGGGCCGTCCCGAACTGCTCGCCGGCGACATCGGCCAAGCCCTGGTCACCACCGCCACCGGACTGATGATCGGGATCCCCGCCATGGTCGCGTACTTTGTGCTGCGCAACCGCCTCGAGAACCGAATACTCGCCACCGCCCGATCCGCCACCTACCTCGTGGACAAGCTGGCCGGGGAACTTCCCGACGAATCGGACCGCCCCGGGGAAGCGGGATTCTGACCGATCGCCCGCCGGGGCCGATGCCCGCGAGCGCCGAGCGGGAGCGTCCCTGATTTTTGGCAAAACGGGGATTGAATCTCCGATCGTCCTTCCCCTAATATCCGCCAATGAGAGACCCAGCGACCCATCCGGACCATCAGAACGACGAGTTTTTCTACAAGAAGGCGGACGAATTTTTCCGCGAGAACGCCGGTACCGCCCTGACCTTCGACGACATCACCCTCGCCACCAGGTACTCGGGGGTGCTTCCGCGTGAAACCAGCCTGACGACCTCGCTGACCGATTCCCTCCGGCTGAACATCCCCGTCATTTCCGCCGACATGGACACCGTCACCGAATCGCGGATGGCCATCGCCATGGCGCTCAACGGCGGACTGGGCCTGATCCACTTCAATATGCCGGCCGAAGAACAGGTCCGCCAGGTATCGCGCACGAAACACCACATCCACGGCCTCATCCAGGACCCCATCACCGTTTCCCCCGAGCTTCACATCGGCGATGTCCTGGAACGGATCTCGAAAAAGCGCTACGGCTTCCGCACCTTCCCGGTGGTGGACGAAAAGGGAAAGGTCCTCGGGCTCTTGACCGGGCAGACCGTCAAGGAACGTTATCGCGCCTGCACCGTCCGGGAGGCCATGACCCCGCGGGAAAGCCTTTTTGTATTGCGTGAGAAAGAAGTCGGAGGAAATCCGATCGAACAAGCCGATCGCTTCTTCAGCGAACACATCGGACTTCACAAGTTACTGGTGGTGGATGAAAACGACGGCCTCAAAGGCTTGGTGACCCTTTCCGATATCGAAAAGATCCTCTCCGAAGCCCACGCCCTGCGTAAACCCAGCCGCGACACATCATTCCGGTTAATGGTCGGCGCGGCCCTTTCACCCTTGCGGACCGCGACCGGGGAATTGGACCGCGACCGCATTCTCGACCACATCGGCCGCCTGATGGAGGAATCGGTGGACGTTGTCGCCATATCGACCGCCCACGGGGCGACCGAAAGCGTCGGCGCAACGGTACGCACGATCCGGGAGGCCTTTCCCGACCTGCCCCTGATCGCCGGAAACGTAACCAGCGGACAGGGCGTTGACTTCCTGGCCGATTGCGGGGCGGACGTCATCAAGGTCGGTCAGGGATCGGGGTCGATCTGCACCACCCGGCTGGTTGCCGGCGTGGGCATTCCCCAATTGACCGCTCTCTATGTCGCCTCGCGGGCAGCGGCAAAAAAGGGAGTCAAGATTCTCTCCGACGGCGGGATCTCGAAATCGGGCGACATCGTCAAGGCGCTCACGCTTGCCGACGGCGTCATCTGCGGAAGTATCCTCGCCGGATGCCAGGAAGCCCCCGGCGAGATCGTCGAAATCGGCGGCAAACTTTCCAAGCAATACCGGGG
>PXDC01000417.1 GCA_003565135.1 Verrucomicrobiota bacterium | reverse complement strand
GTCCAGGACCTGTTGTCCGTTGGCCGAGAGGCAACCCGCCGCGGTGCAACAGGAAACCACGACCGGTTTACGGTTATCGCGTTCCTTTTCAATTATGGACTGGAGGTCAGCTTTCTCCATCGGCGGCCTCCCAGGTCTTCAGTTTCTCCAGAGTGCTTTCAGGTGTCTGATGACCGGCGACCTCGCCGTCGAATACCACGGCCGGGGCGATGCCGCAGGCCCCCAGGCACCGGGCGGTTGCCAGGGTGAGGCTTCCGTCGGCTGCGGTGGCCCCGCTTTTCAGGCCGGTTCGTTCCTCGACCGCGGCGACGATGGTTCCACCGCCTTTTACGTAACAGGCGGTTCCGAGGCAGATGGTGCAACTGTGCCGTCCCCTGGGTTCAAGGGTGAAAAAGTGATAGAACGTCGCCACGCCGTAAACCCGGCTGGGAGGGAGCTTGAGGGCGTGGGAGATAAAAAGCAGCAGATCCCCGGTCAGGTATCCGAACAAGCCCTGTGCCGAGTGGAGGACTTCGATCAGCGCGTCGGGGCGGTAGCGGAGTTTTTTCATGGATGTCTCCAGCATCCGAAAACGATCGTCCCCGCTCGGGTGTTCTTCCCGTTCGGTCCGTGAGTGCCTCCGGGGAGAGGCTTTGGCTTCCGCTTTCATGGCATTGGGACTCGCGCAATTCAGACTTGGATGCCATTGTGCCCGAATAGTGCCCGGACCGCCTCGCACGGATTGGCCTTTACGGAGCTTCTTTTGTTGTGGCTGGAACGGGGCTTCCCGATACCGGAGTGTTCAATATCGCTCATTCCGGTGTGCAGTTTATGCCGAACCGCCGGTCGGTGCGGGAAAAACATTGTGATTTCCGGCCGGTCCACCTGTATTGGTATTCGTTTAACCTCCAACCCTTAATGTAGCTGTCTTGCGTTATGCGAACGAGCTGGACCCGGGATTCACGGGAGGGCTGGATCCATTTCCGTGGGAGCCCGAGGAAAGAACGGCGACAAGAAGGTTCCATGGGAGGTTGGTGTTTTTCGAGTTCAGACCATTCAGGGAAATCCCTAGCATCAAACCCTTTGCCCGAGGAGAATACCGTGTCCCGATCAAAATGTTCAACGGGTAAGACCTCTTCCCGGGATATCCATCCGTTGGGAGGAGAACCGGTGGCCGTGTTTGGACTTCCCTGGTACGAAGGCATGATAAATCCCATGTAAATCGCATTATGTTATCCACCCGTTATTCCCGCTGGTTTTTCGGTTTCTCTCTTGTCAACGCGTTGATCGTCCTTGTGCTGGTTGCACTCGGGCGGGGCGGCGATTCCGGTCTGTTTGCGATCCTGTTTTTCCTGGGTCTGGCCGGAGCCTGCGCCGGTCACAACACCTTTAAGAGCTTCACCTACACCATGGTGATTCTCAGCCTGGTGTGCCTGGCCATGTTCTTTCCGATCCGACAGGTGGGCGACATGACCCTTACCGTTCTGATTGTCCCGTTGTTGCAGATCATCATGTTCACGGTGGGTTCCCAGATGAGTTTGAAGGACTTCGAGGGGGTCATCCGGATGCCGAAAGCCGTGCTCGTCGGACTGGTATGCCAGTTCAGTATCATGCCGTTGGTCGGGTTTTCGCTCGCGCATATATTCGCCCTGGAGCCGGAGATCGCCGCCGGCCTTATTCTGATCGGCTGTTCCTCGTCCGGTCTGGCATCCAATGTCATGGCCTTTCTGGCGAAGGCCAACCTGCCGCTTTCGGTAACCCTGACCGTATGTGCGACATTGATGGCGCCGATCATGACGCCGTTTTTGATGGGTGTCCTGGCCGGACAGTTTGTGCCGGTCGATTTCTGGGCCATGATGTCCGGGGTCATTCGGATGGTGATCTTTCCCATCATGGCCGGGGTTCTGTTCAACGCGTTGGCTTACGGACGCGTGAAGCGCCGAACTTTTGTGCTGGAGCTCGTTGCATTTGCCGCGGTAATCCTTCTCGTTCAGACGATTCTCGGTACGGTGGGCGGTCAAACCGGTACTTTTCGTTTGGATACAATCCTGACCATCGCCCTCTGGGTATTTGTCCTTCCGCCGGTGGCCGGGATTGTGTTTAACCGTGTATTCCGCGGACACAAGGATGTGCTCGACCGTGTGATGGCCCTGGCTTCGATGACGGGAATCGGCGTCATCTTAACCATCATTACTTCGGCCGGCCGGGACGACCTCCTGACAATCGGTCTTGTCCTCCTGTTCGCATGTATCCTGCACAACATGGGCGGTTATTTGCTCGGTTATTGGTCCTGCAGGCTCTTCCGGATGGATGAGCGGACATGCCGGACGATTGCGCTGGAGGTGGGGCAGCAAAACGGAGGCCTCGCCTCCGGTATCGCCGTGGAAATGGGAAAGGCAGCCACGGTGGGGCTTGCGCCCGCCGTTTTCGGCGCCCTGATGAACGTTACCGGTTCGGCCCTGGCAACGTTCTGGCGTTATCGACCGGTGAGTGATAGCGGGGAGGCCCGGGTGGAACCGGGGAAGCCGATTCGCGCGAAGGCGGACGACGGAGTCGGGGCGGAAGAACCCCGTCGCTAGTTGGAATGTTTCCCGGGAAACGATGTTCGAGCTGACGGGAGTTTCTCCCGGTGTTCGGGGCAAGGCGGATTTTCGGGGGCCAAAAATATTCTATAACGATCATCCCGCTGTACTGTCTCAATCGAAACGCTTTCATGAAGGCAAACGGGATTGCATGAACGGTATCCGTGCGCGATTTTTGATCGGGATTTCCCAATATGCTTTTTCGATCAATGGGATCGAATGATCACAGGCGGTACCGCAAATCTTCAATAACCCCCCTCGAGAACGGAACGATACTATGAAAACAGTGAACCTCTCGTATGGATATCTAATGTTACTGGCCGGAATGATGCATCTTTCCGGCGTCCCGGCGGCCTCTTCGAACCCGGACTTGCCCGAAGGCTTGCCTGTTGTGGACGGATTGAGCGTTTATCTTGATGCCGAATCCGTGGAATCGAGCGGTTCCCGGGTTACGGGAATGCTTGACCGGACGGGGAATGCGAATGACGCACGGGAAGTAGGGGTCATTGCGCCGGGCCTGCCGGTTCTCCTTGAGGGGGCCACACCCTCCGGGCTGAACGCGGTGCGGTTCGACGGCCTTGGGGGTTATGCCGATGTGGCGTCCAATCCGGATGATTTCGACGGGCGGGCAAAAACGACGTTTCTCGTTTTCCGAACGGACGAATTTACCGCCGGAGCAAGCGGGGGTGCCGGTCGATTGATGAACACGGCCTACCGGATCATCGATTCATTCGAATCCCCGTATACCCAGCCACATCTCCGGCATCGAACCTCGGAAATCTGGCTTCAAACGGGCGGTGTTTTCCGAATGAATGTCCGCAATCCCTTGGCGGAATTCATTGCGGCGCAAACTCCAGACGGTAGCGTTTCGACGGGGGAGTTTTTTATCGGCGTCAAGGAATGGCGGGACAACGGGGATTTGTTTGCCCGTATCAGGAATGCTGCGAATGAAACGTTCAGCGGCGACTCGATCGGGGGAATGGCGGAACCGGAAGAGCATCTGCACACGCGAATCGGCGCGGGCAGTGAGACCCGGAATACCCGGCCGACGGAGTTTTGGGCGGGCGACATCGCCGCGGTCCTGATTTATAACCGAGGCCTTTCCACCAGCGAGCGGGAGGACGTCGAGCTGTACCTGCACGGGGCGTATCTCGATGACGGCAGCGGAGCCGCCGATCCGGGAGAACCACCCGTGGTCGACGGATTGATCCTGCACCTGAATGGGATGAACGTTATGAACGACGGGGATGCCGTGACCGAACTTGTGGATGTTTCCGGAAGGGGCAACCACGCCACTGCCTTCGTCCACGATCCTCAACCGGGACTTCCGACACTGTTGGCGGGAGCGACACCGACAGGGCAGGACGCGGTCCGGTTCGACGGGGTCGGCGGCTACGCGGAGGTGCCGTCGAACCCGGAGGATTTCGACGGCAGGGCGAAGACCACCATCGCGGTGTTTCGGCCCGAACACCTTGCCGGATCAGACTATATCACGAATACCGCGTATGAAATCCTGGATCCCTCCCTCGACCCCGGTGAACAATCGGGGCTGCGGACCCGGACCAACTCGATCCGCGCGTTCGGCGGGACCGACGGCGGAAACCTTCGGGTGGGTCAGCGGAACCTTTCGGGTGGGTTCGTCGGTGTTTCGACTCCGGCTGGTTCGATCCGGCGGGAGGGTGAGTATCTTATCGGAATCAATCAATGGAGGGCGAACGGCGACCTGGCGTCGATCGTCCGAGATAATCAAAATGAACGATTCGAGAGTGTCGGAGAGGGCGCGGACGCGGAGCCCTCGGGACACATCAACACGCGCCTGGGTGGAACGAGTGCCACCGGGGATGCGGAAACGCCGGTGGAAGGTGAGTTTTTCGAAGGCGAAATTGCGGCGTTCCTCATTTACAACCGGGAGTTGTCCGGGGCGGAACTGGAGTCGGTCGAGACCTATCTGTACGATACGTACCTGGGATCGGGGCAGGGGGAACCGGGGGATCCGCCTGTGACGGAGGGGCTTGTGCTTCACCTGAACGGGGCCAACGTGGTAGCGAACGGAGACGGGACCGTCAGTCAGCTCGTGGATATCTCCGGTCGAGGCAATCATGCGGAAACCTTTGTCCTGGAACCTCCTCGCGAAGGCGGGCCAACCCTGGTGCCTTCCGGGGCGCCCTCCGGGAAGCCGACGGTGAGGTTTGACGGGAGGGTTCAATACCTTGAAATCGGCAGCAGTCCCGAGCATTTCGACGGGCGAAGCAAAACGAGCGTTGTGGTTTTCAACGCGGAGCAACTGAGCGACGGCCGGCTCATAAATTCCTCATATTCGGAATTGGCGCCCGGGTCCTCGCCGTCGGGTCGCACCCAGACCAACGAATTGCGGGCCTGGGATAACGGCAATCGCCTGCGTGCGAACAACCGGGGCCCGGGTGGTGAATTTGTCGGCGTAAACACACCGATGGAGTCGCTTTTCGCCGGCGAGTTTTTTATCGGGATGAACCAGTGGCGGGACAACGGCGAGCTTGCCGCGATACTCATCGGTCCAGACAACGAACGTTTTGAAGCGGTGACGGACGGAGCGACCGCCGATCCCGCAGGCCATGTGCATACGCGGATCGGGGCGGGAACGAGTTTTGGCGGGACCACTGTGGAGTCGTTCTTTCCCGGCGAGATCGCAGCCGTACTCATCTATAACCGGGAACTCTCCGCAGAAGAGCTGGAGGATCTGGAGACGTACCTTTTCGAGCAATACATGATGCCGTCCGGGGTCGCTTTCGCCGACTGGATCGCCGGATTCGATGTTCCCCCGGAAGCAAGCGGACCGGACGACGACGCGAGTGGCGACGGCGTCAGTAATCTCCTGAAATATGCGATCGGCGGTGATCCTACCGAGACCACGCTGGCAGGGTTACCCCTCACGGAAATCGAAGTAATCGGGGGAAACCCGTATCTCGTGCTGGAGGCGCACAAGAATCCCGCGGCGATGGACCTGAGTTACCTGGTGGAGATGAGCACCGATCTTATAAATTGGAACTCGGATCCTGAGAATGTCGTTATTCTGGAGGAAGACACAGCGATCCTGAGGGCACGACTCGGTGCTTCCCTGGGGGAGGGTCCCAGAGCGTTTATTCGTCTGCGGGTGACCCTTGATTGAACACCGAACGCTTGAGCGAAAACCGAAAAACTGAATGTCAACCATGAGAAGCACACCATTTAGCAACACGGGATTTCATGCCCGTCAGCGGGGGCGGGCGAAACAGCCCCCGGGCGTCTCCGCGTTCACCCTTATCGAATTACTTACGGTAATCGCGATTATCGGAATTCTTGCGGCCATACTGATTCCCGTCGTGAGCGCGGTTCGCGATTCGGCCCGAAGCGCGCAATGCCAGAGCAATCTTCGGCAGATCGGGACGGCCGTTCATGCCTATATGTCGGACCGGCCGGATTCGGACCGCCTGCCCGGGCCCAATTGGATCTATATCCGCCCGTTTAACAACGTCGGCCTGGGCTTGTTATTGGCGTCCTACCTCGGTGCTCACGAGTTCCGGCCGGGCGCGGAGCCACAGTTGATCGAGGTTATGGTATGCCCTTCCTACGCTGTAATCTTCGACATTGAATCGATGGAGTGGTCGGATCCCAGTGGTTCTCCGGCGGGCGATGTCATGCCGTACCGGTGCAACGTCACGCAACGAGACGAGAGGGGAATTGCGTTGCGTCCGTTCGGCGACGGGAGGCCATTGGTTGACGGGTCCGGATTTGCCGGCCGCGGAGGGGACGACGCCGTTCAACCTCGTTTGATGGGCGATTTGGACCGATACGGCACGTCGAGAGTCTGGCTGCTCACGGATTCTCATGGAAACCCGAGTACGGGTCTTACGGGTACTTCTGTTCCGGCCAATCCGCCGCATGGAAACGGGAGTACACGGAACTACCTTTTCCTGGACGGCTCCGTGCGGAACCTGAATGCCGATCAATACACGTTCGGACGCGGATGGTAAACGTGGTGGGCAAAAGGATAGAGCTGGCGGGAAGCTGCATTCTGTCGCTTGCTTTCTGGTTCTGCTGTTCCATGCTTGCCGGAGGTGAGGGGACCCATGGATTCGGCGTGCGACCGGATGGAATTCCAAACGAGGGGTTCCTGTTTGTGGATCACGGAGCCAACGGGCGATCCGGACACGGGGGGCAGGCGATCACCGAGGCGGCAAATGGGGACATTGTAGCGTTTTACAGCAACGTTTCGGGGGAGGCCCTGGGAGGCCACGGAATTAGCGGTTGGTCGGCGTACAGGATTTCGGGAGATGGAGGGAAATCCTGGTCGGAACCGTCCGTTCTGGACTATTCGATGCAGGTGTGGGAGGGCGACGAGAACCATTCGGCTCTCGTGGATGACGTTATGACGGCTCCGAACGGTGTTCTTGTAGCCATTGCCACCCGTTACGCGGGATACTGGAACGGCGGATTCGGGATGAGTTGGCGGCGGGGAACGCCGGTGTACGTTCGCAGTTTCGACCACGGAAGGACATGGACCGACGCCCGGGAAGTGGCCCCGGGGCTTGGGGTTGAGCGGATTGCCTCCGTTCGCGCCTCCCTGGTTGACAACGACACGCTCTTCGTCCTGTTCAATTCCGGAGCCCGGGGAGCCGGTCAGTATAAACCGCATCGGCTCTACGTATCGACCGATAACGGGCAGACGTTCACCCGGCGTAGTGATTTAACGCTTGACCTTGATTGCTGGTACGGGAAAATGACGCTGGATGAAGGCTTGTTCCTGTCGAACTCGGAG
>PXDC01000203.1 GCA_003565135.1 Verrucomicrobiota bacterium | reverse complement strand
CAGCGGCAGCATGCTGTCGTAGAGGATTTTTGCGGCGCGTCGGGGAGGCATTTCCCGGAGGTCCGGGTCGAACATTTCAATGGAGAAGAATCCCTTGTAGCCCCGCGCCTCGATACTGCCGAAAATCTCCCGCAGGTCGAGGATGCCGTCGCCGGGAAGTTTTCGGTCGCTGTTGCAGTGGGCGAGTTCCCCGGGTTTATCGGCCATGTCATTTACATGGACATGCTTGATCATGGCCGTGTTGGCCGGGTCGATTTCGGCCAACTTGGTCGGGGTGCAGTGGTAATGCGCCGGGTCGAAGAGGACGCCGACGTTGGGTTGACCGGACCGGCGCGCCACCTCGGCGGCGGTGCGGAGCGATCGGACCAGGGGTCCCCAGTTGAACTCGATCGCGATCGTGATTCCGAGAGGTCGAAGTTTTCTCGCATGCACTGCGAACCGCTCTCCCATGGCACCCAGAGGATCGTCGACGGGTTCCGGGGGGCCGTCGGTGCCGACAACCAGAATGGAGCCCCCGATTTCGGAAAGGATGCGGCCGTTCTCCAGGACGGTTTGTGCGTTGGCTTCAAGCTCGTCGGCGTTTCCGAACGAGCGGACGGTTCCCTCGAATCCTCCGATACAATGCAGGCCGTGGCATTCGAGCAGTCGCCTCGCATCCGCGACGGTCCGGCCCCCGCTCAGGTAGTCCTTGATATGGGACAAGTGAAACTCAACATGGGCGAATCCGGCTTCCGAATACGCCGAAAGCCGCTCTTCGAGGCCCTGGCCCCCGGTGGAAATGGAATTTATGGCGAGCTGGGAGGATTTCATAGTCTCATCATCAAAAACGAACAACGAATCACGAGTCACGAATCACCCATCACCGACCCCCCCGGAACAGCCGGAGGTAATCGCGGGCGATGACGAGGTCTGCGAGCGCTTCCGCCGCTTCGCAGCGCGGGCGCGCGGTTCCGCGGACGGCGTCGACAAAATTCTGTGCCTGGTTCCGCATGGCGTCGACCCAGGGCAGGGTGGGTTCCTCCTTCATCGGCGTCGCATCTTTGGTGGGATCGCGGTAATACACGACGCGACCCGGGCGGTTGCGGGCCAGCGGGGCGGGCAGGGAGATCTCCAGGTATCCCTTTTCGAAGCCGACAAGGATTTTTTCGTCCCAGGCACGCGTCGTCGTGTAGGGCCCCATCTCGATTGCGCCCGTGATCCCGCTCCCGGTTTCGGCCACGAATAGGCGGCCCGCCCGGTCGGCAAAGGTGACTCGATAGGAATCGCCCATGAGGTAACGCAACAGGTTGACCTGGTGAATGTAGAAGTTAACGAAAAAGAGGTGGGCCTTGTAGGTCTCCTCGTCCATGCCGGCGGGAGGGGGGTCGGTTTCCAGTTGGGGCGGATCGGCGTCGACAGTGATTCGGTCGATGGTGCCGTCCGCGGTCCAGTTGCCCGGGGGCACCGTGATGCGCACGTACCGAAGGGGCCCGAGCTCGCCGGATTTCCTGAACCGCTCGATTTTTTCCCGGGCCCAGAGGACCGCCGGATCGCTGCGTTTGTGATAGCCGACCATGACCCAGGTGCCGCTTGCCTCGATCGTGCGCACGAGCGTTTCGCCGGATTCGACGCTCACGGCCAGCGGTTTTTCGATCAGGAGGGGCTTCCCGGCCTTCAGAAGGTCCGGAAGCAGCAGGCCGTGTCGGGTGAACGGCTGGATCGCCACGATCCCGTCGAGGTCCTCGTTTGCCAGCATTTCCTCGTGGCTGGCATAGACACGTGGAACCCCGTAGCGCGCGGCGACTTTTTCACCGAGGCCGGGAACGATTTCCGCGATAGCGGCCGGTTCGCATTCGGGGATCACCGCGAAGTTGCGCAGATGGGCGCATTGCCCCATTTGCCCCACGCCGACAAAGCCAAGTTTTGTTTTATTCATATCAAAGGGTGCGAAAGTTTCTGCACAATGGAGGTGGGGCTTCGGCGGACAAGAAAGCCGCTTCCGCAATAGGATGTGGTGCCGGAAGATTTGGTGAGATTAGTAGTGCGATCCTTCCGCCGCCGCTTCTCAATCCGAGCGTCCGGATCCCGGGTGAATTAACGGGTGGAGGACTTGCCACCCGCGGATCAACCCTTCGTCGAACCGGTCGCCGCTGTAGACAGGGTCCTCGTGTTCGATCGCCACACCCCCGGTGTAGCCGATTTCGTCCAGTACCGAAATGAATTCGGTCCAGTCGATGGCGCCGTATCCCGGAATACGGAAACGGAAGAAACCGCCGTTGATGCCGCGCCGGTAACGTTGTTCTTCGAGGATTTCGGTGTCTTTTGCGTGAACGTGGTAAATCCGGTCCCGGTACTCGCGCAGGGCGCGCATGGGGTCGATTCCCTGCCAGTAAAGGTGGGAGGGATCGAATTCGATTCCCAGCGCTTTCGAAGGGACCGCGCGAAACCAGTCGTCCCAGGTATCCGGGCAGCCGCCCATGTTCGTGGGGTGGAAGGGGAGGGGACCGTGGGCGGCGGCCATCCAGTTTTCAAAGGCCACGCGCAGGCCGCGCCGCTCGGCCTCCTCGGCGATCGGCCCGAACTTGTCGGCGAAGAACCGGATGTTGCCGTCCCAGTCCAGGTCGCTGTTGAAGCCGCTCATGGCCCCGACGGTTCGGACTCCCAGCGCCTCGGCCGCGTCAAAAACCCGCATCAGCGCGGTGTGCATGGGTTCGACCTCTTCCGGCCGGCAGGCCCGGCGGTAATAGGCGATGGCGGAGAGCGCGATGTCGTGCCTTTTCATCAATGCCCGCGTTTCCCCGATTTTATCCCGGTCGGGTGGGGTTTCCCATGGGTCGCCGAAGGCGGTGGCGAAAAGTTCGAGGGAATCATACCCGATTCGGCGGGCCTTTTCGAAGGCGGCGAGATCCCCCGTGAGGTATCCAAGTTTCATGACGTTGGCGTTCGTTTTGTTCTGGTCGTGCCGCCGCCGGTTCGTTTTCCGGTTGAATTCGGTGCGCGAATCATGGCGTTACCTACTCGCCGGATTTTGGCCGAAGGGATTCGGGAGCGGTATCGGCGGCGGTCTCAAAAAGGATGTGGTGGGCGTGCAGGATCTCCCCGTAACCGAAATCGCGGGGAGCGCTGTCATCGGCCAGGCCGTGTCCGCACTCAAAGGTAAACGGAAGCGCCGCGCCGGCATGCCAGGCCGCGCTGGTGAAATTGAAGGCGGGAGGCGTGCCCTCGTCCTCACCGTCGGGAGCCGGCTCGGGCACCGCGGGGTGGTGGGGCAGACCGGCGGCGCTCATGCGGGAATAGTAGTGACGGGTCCATTCGGCCAGCTGCCGCTTTACCTGCAGGGGGACGTAGGCCAGGGGCAGGATTCCGGGAGCGAAGTTGTAGCTGTGGAGGTTGAGAAAAAGGTCCGGGCCCTCGGCGGAGACCAGCTTGAGGAGGGGGGCGGTTACCGGACTCATCGGGGCGAAAAACTCGTCGTGGGCGAGATTGACGCCGGCGTCGTCGAAGTAGCCCCCGAGTTCCCCGACGTCGCCGCGCATGGGATGGACGGCCTTGCATCCGGGCCACCCATAGGAGGACCCGTCGGCGCGGGTGCCCTGGCCCACCCGGGTCATTTCCGGCAGGGGAAGCCCGACCCAGCCGTCATAGGGAACGCGCGCGCGCCCGTCGGGATTGGCGAGCGGGACCACGATAAGGCGGGTCTGCCGGAGCTTTTGCAGCAGGGCGGGCCGGGCGGTGCCGGCGAGGTCCACGTCCTCTTCCATCAGGCGCAGAATCGACAGGGCACCCATCATCCCTTCGACCTCGTGGCCGTGCATGCCCGCGAGGACGAAGACAACCGGCCGGCGGCGCAGGTGGCGGCGCCAATAGGCTTCGGCCTCACCCGCCCCCAAGGCCGAATTGTGGTTGGCGTTTCCCCGCAGCGCCGGCTCCGGGTCGCCGTAACAGACCGCGCGCACGGCGCGTCCGCCGTTGGAGCGGCCGATATCGATCATCGTTCCGCGGGTGATCCTACGGTCGAGGAAGTCCTGGATCTGGTTTTCCCGCGACAGCCACCAGGAAGGGACGGGAACCGGGCTTTTGAGGCGACGTTCTATTTTCAAAACAGCGTCGCTTGCAGGCGCATAAAGGCGCGGTCCATTTCCGATACGGGTGCGGTCACGCGCACGGTGATCCACTCGACGTCGCCGTCGTCGACCGTACCCACGACTTCGACAACGTTTTCTCCCGATTCCCACGTCAGCAGGTCGGAGCTGAACGCGGCGATGAGTTCGACATCCTCGGCTCCCTTCGCCCTTGGGAAAGTCAGTTGCAGTTCCCCGCCGACGATGTCGGCCTGGGGGAGGGCGTGACGGGCGGGTATTTTGGGGTCACCCAGTCCCATCGCGTACTTCAACAGATTGGCAACCCCGTCTCCGGCGGGAGAGGCTCCGGGACCGCTGATGGACTCGTCGTCCAGCTCCTCGGCCGAGAAATAGGCGGTCCGCCATTCATCGAAGGTACCGTCGATGCCGGGGGCCGTGAGGTCGGGGCCGAAGCCGTCGAAAAGGAACTGGCTGGGCGAAAGAGCGACATCCGAGAAACGAAAGTCGTCGAGAGGGGTACCCCAGGGGCTTCCGCCGACATCGGTCGCTCCGATCACAAGCGTTCCGGGAGACGACATGGCCGGATCGATTTCACCGCTGCCGCGGGCGGTTCCGTTGATGTACACCGTGACGGCCTCACTGTCGGCGTCGTAGACCCAGGCGAGGTGAAACCATTCGTCTGCCGGTACATCGATGTCGATGTCGGACGTTGTTCCCCCGATTCGAAGCGCGTCAAGGCTGCCCCGCCGCTGCACCAGACTGGGGCCGCCGAGCATGTGGAGGGCGCGACTCCAGGATCCGGTGTCCTCGCCGAGGAAGAGGTTGACCTCAAAAGTGAATGATTCCCAGGAGCCACCCATGGCGTCGTCGAGATCGGTGGTCGCCCGGTTGCCGCCGAAAACCACCGAGGTGTCGCCCGGTTCGCCGCTGAAACCGTCCCGGAAATAATAGGTGGGGTCGTCGTCGACGGTCCACGTGCCGGTGTAGGTGCCGTCGTGATGACCGTAAAAGTCGGTCAACGGACTCCCGCCCTCGGCGCTTCCTTCGTTAAAACTGTAACCGATTTCAATTGAGGGCTCGGCGGGCGGTTCCGCGTCGTCGGGGTCCGTCAGGTAAGGCCCGAAACCATCGACGAGAAACTGTTCCGGCGAAAGGGCGGCGTGGGTGAAACGAAAATCGTCGAGGGGGGTACCCCAGGCGCTTCCGCCGACGTCGGTCGTGCCGATGACCAGGGTCCCCGGCGATTCCAGGGCGGGATCGAGCGCGCCGCTGCCGCGGAGCTCGCCGTTGATGTAGACGCGGACCTCGCCGTCGTCGTCGTCGTAGACCCAGGCGACGTGAAACCATTCGTCGGCCGGGACGTCGACGTCGATCGAGGATTCCATGCCGCTGAAACGGATCTGGTCCCTGTTGCTGCTGCGCAGTGCCAGGCTGGGGCCGCCGAGCATGTGGAGGGCGCGACTCCAGGATCCGGTGTCCTCGCCGAGGACGAGGTTGACCTCAAAAGTGAACGATTCCCAGGAGCCATCGAGCGCGGCCCCGAGATCGGCGTTGACCCGGTTGCCGCCGAAAATCACCGAGGTGTCGCCCGGTTCTCCGCTGAAGCCCTCGCGGAAATAATGAGTGCCGTCGCCGTCGACGTTCCAGGTGCCGACGTAGGTTCCGTCCCGGTTTCCGTAGAAGTCGGTTACCGGGGCGCCGCCGCCGGCCGAGCCTTCGTTGAAGCTGTAGCCGATCCGCAGGGGCGAATCCCCGGCGTTGGCCGGGAGAGTAAGACAGAGAAAGGCGACGGCGCAAATGGCCGGCACCGGGCAGGAGGAAAGGAGCCGTGGTTGCTTCATAGGTAACCGGGTGGTTGTTCGGGTGTTTGGTGCGGGCTTGGTAAATGCGGGGCGCGTAAAGAACATTCACGGGCCTCGGGAGCATCAAATCCTTGTTACCCGATTTGGCTTGTTATACTCAAGGGGGGATTTATGTTAATTGTATCATGGGCCGGGTGACCATCCAGGAGGTTGCGAAACGGGCGGGGGTTTCACCCATGACCGTGTCGCGGGCGCTGCGCAACCATCCGAACGTCCTGCCGGCGACGCGCCGCCGCATCCTGGCCGCGGCCGGGGAGCTCGGTTATCGTCCCCATCCCCTGGTGGCCTCACTCATGGCGAGCATCCGCGCCGGGCCCCGCGGGAAAACCCCGTCCGAGACGATTGCATTCGTCACGGTTGACGCCCACCGGGACGGCTGGCGTCACGGCACGGCTTTCGCCTATTTCGAAGGCGCGGGTGAACGGGCGGCCGACCTCGGTTTCAACCTGGAGGAGTTCTGGATGATGGAACCCGGGATGACTCCGGAACGGGCCAGCCAGATCCTGCACACCCGCAATACCCGCGGGCTTTTGATTGCGCCGGCCCCGTGTCCCATGGACACGGTTTCGCTCGACTGGGAAAACTTCGCCGCGGTGGCATTTGGTTACAGCGTCCGCAAGCCGCGGCTTCACCGGGTGACGAATCACCAGATACATTCCGTACGCCTCGCGGTGCGCACGTTGCGGGAGCGGGGTTATCGCCGCATCGGGCTTGCCGTCGAGCGGGGGGCGGACGACCGCGTGGACAACAACTGGTTGAGCGGATTTCTCTACTCGTACTATTCCTTTCCGTCGCGGCAGCGGGTAAAACCCTGTGTTCCCGGGCGCATGGAGGAGAAAGCTTTTAAAAGTTGGTTCCGCCGGCACCGGCCCGACGCGGTATTGGGGGGTGACCTGAAGATCCTGGAATGGCTGGGTGAGCTCGGCGCGACGGTACCGGGGGACGTCGCCTTTGTGAACCTTGACTACTACCCGGATGCCGGCCGGATGGCCGGCATCGACCAGAATTCCCGGGCCATTGGGGCCGCGGCCGTCGAGCTCCTGGCCGAGCAGCTCTATCACAACGTCCGCGGGATTCCCGGGAAACCGAAAGTGTTGCTCGTGGACAGCGACTGGGTGGAAGGGCCAACCGTGCGGCCGGAGTGAGCGGGGCCCGCCGGCGGACCGATTCCGGCCTTCTCGGTTTTTTCGGTATTGTCACCGTTTTGTCACCTGTCCGTAACAATCAACAGCTACAATCGGAGCGTCGCCCCCGCAAATGGTTCGGGATTTTGTGCAAGCGGCTTGAGGTACAAAACGAAATGACAAGAAAAACCAAATTGATAAACCGAATGGCCCGCCTGACCGGATTCCTGTGTTTTGGTGTTCCGATCGCCCAGGCCAATGACGGTTCGACCGACCCCGATCTTCCCGAGTACAACCGCGT
>PXDC01000187.1 GCA_003565135.1 Verrucomicrobiota bacterium | reverse complement strand
GTTATCCCCCGGATCTCCCGGGATAAACCCGGTCGCCACAACCACGGGAGTGCCGCTGTTTTCGAAAAACTTGATGACGGAGGTTTTTCAACTTCGCATCCAGCAGTTCGAGATCGAGCTTGAGATCCTGAATGCGTCCCTTGCGGAATTCGACGTTGGTGTAGCCGATCTTAATCGCCATCACCGGTGCGTTCCGGCGGGCGATTTCCGCCAAATCGTCGGTCATGTCGACGCCGACGACCTTGCCATTCGGGCCGACCACCTCGTCGGGAATCGCGGCAAGGTAGCACGTGTCGTAGTCGACCGGGCAGCAAAGGGTCGGGTCATTGGCGGCGGTGGCGTAACGTTTATTTACGACGAATTCGTTTCCAAAATTTTGTGGCGAGGTTTGTAGGGTGACGGTTTGATTGCGACGAGTCGCTACCCGGTTTATTTCCGTGAGCTCCGCGACGTCAGAGACCGCCCGTTGCCGATCGGCGCGTCGCTCCGGCGGGAATAAAAAGCTTTCCCGAACGTCACATTCATGCGATCCCGAAACGTTTTCTTCGCATCCGAAACTCCATGTGCGTACCTACCGTTGTCTACCTGCTCAAAGAACCCGAACCCGGCCGGGTAAAAACGCGGCTTGCGGTCGACCTCGGTGACGACGAAGCCTGCCGTGTGTACCGGGCCCTGGCCGAGCGGCAGTTCCGGGCGCTTCCGCCGGGGTGGCCGGTGGAGATTCATTTTGCCCCCGCGGACGCCGGACCGCGCATCCGGCATTGGTTGACGGGCGCCGGCCGCTACGTCCCCCAGGTGGACGGGGATCTGGGGGCGCGGCTGGCGGCGGCCTCTGAAGGCGCCTTCGCTCGTGGCGCCCCCCAGGTGTTTTTCATAGGCGCCGATTGCCCCTATCTCGTATTCGAAGATTTTGTCCGGGCGCTGCACAAACTGGCTACCGGCCGGGATGCCGTCTTCGGGCCGGCACGGGACGGCGGCTACTACCTGCTCGCCACCCGGCGCCATCGCCCCGAGCTGTTCCGGGAAATCCCGTGGAGTACCGAACGTGTATTGCGGCGTTCGCTGGAGAAGGCCGAACGGTTGGGTTTGGCAACGGCCCTCCTGGACGAGAAAGAGGACATCGACGACCTTTCGAGTTTCCGACGTTATTTCTTCTCCCGGGACGCCGGTTCACTCACGCAATAGCCCCACAAGGCCGGTTCCAGCGGGACCGGCGACTTGAAGTCCCACCGAAATCATGGTTGTGTGGGGAGGGATGGAAGCATGCGCGATAAATGGCCTTTACGCCGATCGCTACGAGCTGGCGATGGCGCAATCCTATTGGAGCGAGGGCCGGGCGGAGGAGTCGGCGGTTTTCGATTACTTTTTCCGTAAGAATCCTTTCGGCGGTGGATTTGCTGTATTTGCCGGGTTGGGCTCGCTGGTCGATGCGCTGGGGTCGTTTCGATTTTCGCGGGAGGATCTGGAGTTTCTCAGGGCCGACGGTTTTGATCCGGATTTCCTGGAATACCTGGCGTCATTTGCCTTCAGGGGGAGGGTGCTGGCGCCGCGCGAGGGAGAGGTTGTATTCCCGCTTGAACCGGTGGTGCGGGTCGAGGGCGGGTTGCTCGAAACCCAGATCGTCGAAACGCTTCTCCTCAATGTGCTCAATTTCCAGACCCTCATCGCCACCAAGGCCGCGCGCTGCCGGCGGAGCGCGGGCAAACGCGGCTTGAGCGAGTTCGGGCTGAGGCGGGCCCAGGGGCTCGGCGGACTCTGGGCCAGCCGGGCGGCTTGTATCGGGGGATTCGATACAACGTCAAATCTCGCCGCCGCGAGGATATGGGATTTGCCTTCCGCCGGGACGATGGCGCACTCGTTTATTCAGTCATACGACGACGAACTCACCGCCTTTCGAACATTCGCGGCGGCCCACGGCGACGCTACCGTGCTCCTCCTCGACACCTACGACACGCTGCGTTCGGGGTTGCCCAACGCGATCCGGGTCGCCCGGGAATTGCGGGAGCGGGGACAATCGTTGAAAGCCGTACGCCTGGACAGCGGAGACCTGGCGTACCTGGCCCGAAAGGTACGGCGGGGTCTGGATGAAGCGGGCATGGAAGATATCCTTATCTTTGCATCCAATCAGCTGGATGAGTACGTGATTCAGTCGCTCAACCAGCAGCACGCCCCGATCGACGCCTTCGGCGTCGGAACCTCCCTCGCGACCGGCGGGCCGGACGCGGCGCTCGACGGGGTCTACAAGCTCGCGGCGGTCGGCGGCCGCCCGCGGATGAAGGCATCTGAAACGATCGCAAAAACCACGCTTCCCGGACGAAAGGCCGTTAGCCGGTATTACGACGACGACGGGATGATGTTCGCCGACGCCGTCCACCTGGTCGAGGAGGATGCGCCCGAACGGATGGTCCATCCCTTTGAAGCCGGCAGCTCCCTCGATTTGTCGGGGAAGCGGCATCGGTGTGTGTTGAGCGAGGTCATCAACGCCGGGAAAGCGGCGACGAAGCCGGTCCCGGTCAGGGAAGCGTCGCGGTACGCCCGCGAAGCGATCGAGACGCTGCCTTCCGAACACCGCCGGTTCGAAAACCCCCATATCTACAAAGTGGGGCTCAGCCCGCGCCTGCGCGAACTGAGGGACGATCTGATAAAACGGAACAGAAAGGAGCTGGAGTCATGAAAGCCCTGATTCTCGTCGATGTACAACGCGACTTTATGCCGGGCGGCAGTTTGCCGGTCGAGAACGGCGACCGGATACTGCCCGTCATCAACCGGAGTCTTACCCGGTATCCCCTGGTGGCCGTTACCCAGGACTGGCATCCGCCCGGGCACCTCAGCTTCGCTTCGAGCCACAAGGGGCGCGCGCCCATGGACGTCATCGACCTGGACGGACTGGAGCAGGTGCTCTGGCCCGACCACTGTATCCAGGGTACGGAGGGAGCCGGTTTTCCGGATGAACTGAATCTCAATCCGGTGACGGCGATCTTTCGCAAGGGAATGGACCGCGAGGTGGACAGTTACTCCGCTTTTTTCGACAACGGTCACCGGCATAAGACGGGGTTGGCTGAATGGCTCAAAGCCATGGGCGTCGATACGGTCCACATCGCCGGATTAGCCGCCGAGGTGTGCGTCGCGTACACCGCCCGCGACGCGGTCGAGGCGGGGTTCGGCGTCGCGGTCGTCGAGGATGGTACGCGGCCGCTCTCCGAGGAGGCGTTCGAAAAGGTGAAAGCCGAACTCGGTGCCAGAGGCGTGCGGTTTGCCCCGGCGGATGAACTCCTAAATGAAAGCTGATTCCGGTGCTCGGTGCCATTGCGGGTGACATGATCGGCGCGCCGTACGAGGGGAGTCCCTGTGGCGAGGAGGGTTTTCCGTTGTTTACCGCTGCTTCCCGGTTTACGGACGACAGTGTGCTGACCGTTGCCACGGCCGATGCGCTGCTGGGGGATCGCGACTACGCAAGGGCGTACCGTGCCTACGGGCGGAAATACCCGGGTGCCGGTTACGGGGGCTCGCTCATTCGCTGGATTTTCGAGGATGGGCATGGTCCCTACAACAGTTGGGGAAATGGATCAGCCATGAGGGTAAGCCCGGTGGGGTGGGCTTGCGCGTCCCTGGTGGCTGTTCTCGATGAAGCGAGGAAGGGCGCCGCGGTGACGCACAACCATTTAGAGGGAATCAAAGGAGCCCAGGCCGTTGCCGCCGCGGTTTTTCTGGCGCGTAAAGGCGAGGGGAAGGACGCCATCCGGGACGCATTGGCCGGGCGTTTCGGTTACGACCTCAACCGCCGCGCGGAGGATATCCGCCCGGGCTACAGGTTCGATGTCAGTTGCCAGGGATCGGTTCCGGAGGCGCTGATCTGTTTTTTCGACAGCCGCGATTACGAGGAGGCCGTTCGACTGGCGGTGCTCCTGGGGGGTGACGCCGACACCCAAGCCTGCATTGCCGGTGCGGTGGCGGAAGCCTTTTACGGCGGGTTGCCCGAATTCATCGCGAGGGAGGTGTTCGAGCGTCTGACGCCCGATCTGAGGGTCACCGTGGACGCATTTCGCGACCGGTACTCCGGTTGAACGGTTTTTTTCGGCGTTTGCGGAAAGCGCGGTTCGGCTGTCCCCGTTTTTTACCGACTTTCCTGGAATAAAGACGGCGCGGCGGCGTCGAGTAGGGGCAATGGCTGCCTATGGCGGAACAAATCTACCCTGCGAGGGGAGGCTATCGCCGCTTCGATACACAACCGCAACTGTTTATCCATCTTTCCAGAAATGCGTGCATTCCTTTTTATTTCAGAAGCGGACTTATGCGGCGGCGGGTGGGTCCTGACAGCGCGACAATCGGGGCGCGATTTTGGAATCACCCATAAGGCGGCCGGGGACACCCTTCGGTGAAGAAACCATGAACCAATCGTCGATAGAAAACATGTCTACACTTTTTGAGCCCGACAGCCCGGCAAACCGGGAACTGCGCGCGCAGGTGGCGCCGCCGGATTGGGAGAATCCGGAACCGTCCGGACGCTACAATCTGGTCGTCATCGGCGCCGGCAGCGGGGGATTGGTCACCGCGGCCGGGGCGGCCGGGCTCGGCGCCCGTGTGGCATTGATTGAGAAACACGCGCTGGGCGGCGACTGCCTCAACGTCGGCTGCGTCCCGTCCAAAGCCCTGCTTGCCGCCGCCAAGCGGGCGGCTGCGGTGCGGGACGCGGACGATTTCGGAGTGACGCTAAGCGACGGGTACACCGTCGACTTCCCGAAGATCATGGAGCGGATGCGCAAGCTCCGCGCAAAAATCGGTCCGAACGATTCGGCCGAGCGCTTCCGGGGGCTCGGCGTCGATGTTTTTATCGGCGAGGGACGATTTACCGGGGCGGATACCGTGACGGTCCGAAACAAAGAACTGAAATTCTCCAAGGCCGTCATCGCGACCGGCGCGAGGGCCATCGTCCTCCCGATCCCCGGGCTCGCGGAAGCCGGCCCCCTGACCAACGAAACGCTCTTTTCCCTGAGCGAACTTCCCGAGCGCCTGGCCATCATCGGCGCCGGCCCCATCGGATGCGAGATGGCCCAGGCCTTCGCCCGGTTCGGCAGCAAGGTGACCCTCTTCGAGGCCGAGTGTCAGATTCTTCCGCGTGAAGACCAGGATGCCGCGAACATCGTGCGCGAGGCGCTCCATCGCGACGGAGTCGAGTCGATCTGCGAAGTCAAAATCGAACGGGTCGAGCGCGAAGGCGATGTCCGGCGGTTTCATGTCGTCCATGGCGGTGAGAACAAAACTCTGGAGTTCGACCAGGTCCTCGTCGGGGTGGGCCGCGCTCCCAACGTCGAGGGAATCGGACTGGAGACGGCCGGAGTGGAGTACGACAAGCGTGCCGGCGTAAAAGTGAACGAAACCCTGCGGACCGGCAATCCCCGGATTTTTGCCGTGGGCGACGTCGCGATGAAGCACAAGTTCACGCACATGGCGGGCGCCACGGCACGACTGGTCATTCAGAACGCCCTCTTCAAAGGCCGTAAAAAACACACCGATCTCCTCGTTCCTTGGTGCACCTACACCCAGCCGGAAATCGCCCATGTCGGTTTTTACGAAAAAGAAGCGAAGGAGAAATACGGCGACGCCGTGCAAACCTTTATACAGAAGTTTGCCGAAGTCGACCGAGCCATCCTGGAAGGCCACGACGAAGGATTCGTCAAGGTCCACGCGGTCAAAGGCCGCATTGTCGGAGCGACGATTGTCGGCGAACACGCGGGCGATCTGATTTCGGAAGTCACCGTAGCCATGCACGCCCGCATGAAACTGAGCGCACTGTCGGGTGTCATCCACCCGTATCCCACCACCGCGGAGGCCATCCAGCGCATCGGCGACGCCTACAATCGCACCCGCTTTACACCGCTCCTGAAAAAACTGTTCGCAAAGTGGCTGGCGTGGGGTCGGCGAGAGAAGGGATGAAGTATGATTTATGAATTATGAAGGCGGGAAGACCTTCGACGTTTCATCCGCGACCTCTTGCGCTGGCTGAAGCGGCGCGCTGCGTAGCTTTCAAGGTTCAATGTTCGGCGTTAGACGATCCCTTTCGCCAGGTTTAGCAATTTTGCGTAAATCCGTTCGTTCTCTCAGGATTCACCTTAACAGTATCGCACGAAGGCGCGAAGACACGAAGGAATAGGATTTCCTGAAAATTCAAAAGGTTTCCCGAATCATCCAGGCATACCAAAGCTCCTTTCGGGAAATTTCGGTCTCGAAGGATCGGCTCTTCGTGCCTCGTGTCTTCGTGCGAATCCATCGCATTCCGAACAAACGGATCCGGTTCACCCATACCGAACAGCGAGATGCCGTTTATTCTCCGTGTCTTCTGTGAATTCCGGTTCAAGATACTCTTTGTTGATTCCCAACTTGAAACGAAACAGCCGCAAGCGATTCGGACACATCCGGCCTCAACTGACCGGGGATTCCCTGCTGGACGTCGGGGCGGCGGAGGGATGGGTGGGCTACTATGCCGAGCGCGAAATCGGGCTGCGGGTGGAATTGCTCGACGTCGTCGACCTGAACCAAACGCATCTCCCCCACCGGATCTACGACGGCTTCCGTTTTCCCCATCCGGATAATTCTTTCGATTCCGTAACCCTGCTGCTTACCCTCCACCATTGCGCCGAACCCGAACAGGTGCTCGCCGAAGCCAAACGCGTCGCCCGGCAACGCATCGTCGTCACCGAGTCCGTGTACCACACCCGCCCGGGCAAGGCCGTGCTAACCTTTATGGACCGGGCTTACAATGCGCTTCGCAGCGGCGGCAGGATGACGGGAGGACTCAACTTCAAGACGCCTCCCGAATGGCGCGCCCTCTTTTGCGGGCTGAACCTCACCCTCGAAACCGAAACCTGGCTCTCCCGCGGGCTGCACCGGCAAAAACTGTTCGTTCTGGGCCCCGGGTGAACGTTCCGGTTGCCGGAAGGAGTTTCCCGCTCATTCCCCCGGACCGGTACGGCTGCGGCTGAGTTGGGTTTCGTAAACCTTGCGAAAATGGAAACCGAGGATGGCCAGTGTGACCGCGACCGGGAAAAGTCGCTTCCTGCGGTAAAGCGTCCATCCGAGAAGCCGCCAGAACTGGAAGCGTTCCCTTCCCAGAACCCCCAGGCGCACAATCGAGCGGAGGAAAGCCCGGAGGGGTGCCATTTGAAATGACGGCCGAATCTTCGGAGGGCGGTATTCGCTGAGGAATCGGCGGACCCGGGCGTAATAAGGTTTCGGCAGGTAAATGTTTTCGAAAATCCTGCGGTACCCTTCCTGCAGGGCCTGGAGATTCATCCGCGGCACGACGTTGGTGGAGAGCCCGGTGTTGTCGCCGCCGGAGTGGCCGCGGAGCCGGTTC
>PXDC01000432.1 GCA_003565135.1 Verrucomicrobiota bacterium | reverse complement strand
CGTATTCGCCATCATCGGAATCCTCGCAGCCATTCTCATTCCGGTCGTCAGCCGCGTCCGGGAATCGGCAATCGGCTCGAAATGCCAGGCCAACCTGCGGCAAATCGGCATCGCGGCCCATCTTTACGCAGCGGACAACGACGAATTTTTTCCGCCCACCCGCCCGAGCAACCTCAGTTGGCTCGAGCCGGAAGTGAAGGATGCATTCGATTACTACATCGACGGGGCTTACGAGGTTTTCTATTGCCCCAACAGCCTGCGCTACGAAAACGACCCGGAGATCCATTACGAGGCGTGGAACACCCCGGCCCACCGCGGCGGCTACGGCATCGGCTACTACTACCTCGGCAATCCCAGCGTACCCGGTTTCGGTCAGCCCAGCACCTACTGGGTGGATTCCCGGCGCACCGGAACCATCGACGACGAGTACCTGGTCCGCGCGACCGACCCTGACGCTTCCATCATCGCCCTGGCCGCCGACCAGACAGGACAGATCGGGCGCGTGGGACCAAACTGGGTGATGCGGCACCCCGTGTCGGAAAGCGGCAATCTCAACGTTTTATACGGCGACGGTCATGTCACGAGCCGGGCCGCCCACGAAATCCGGCTGCGCTACCATCCGCCCGAACCGATCGGCTGGTGAGGCGGTGCCGTTGCCGCCCCATAATCAGGGCCGGCGGTCGCCGGAACCGATGCTGCAGGCGCCGTATTTCCGCGTTTTCGGATATACCGGGTGACAATCGGCCGTTTTCCGGTAGGGTGGGGGCATTGTGCCAAACCCGGTCACCATCAGCATCCTCGTTCCGGCCTACAATGAAGAGGCCCTGATCGGGGCTCTCCTGCACTCGGTCACAACCAGTTTCCGCGAATTGGGCCGGGACGATTACGAAATGGTGGTCTGCGACAACAACTCCACCGATGCCACGGCGGCGCGGGCCCGCGAGCGGGGCGCCCGGGTGGTTTTCGAACCCCACAACCAGATCGCGCGGGCGCGCAACGCGGCCGCGGCGGCGGCGCGCGGCGAGTGGCTCATCTTTATCGACGCCGATTCCCGCCTCACCGCACCGGTCCTGCGCCAGACGCTGGAAAACCTGGAATCCGGTGACATCTGCGGCGGCGGCATCCTCGTCCGGATGGAGGGCGGCACGTTGACCCCTCTGATGAGTGCCGGCCTGGCCCTGTGGAACGTCCTTTCCGTTCGCCTCGGTCTGGCCGCGGGCGCCTATATCTACTGCCTGCGTAAAGCCTGGAAGGATTCCGGCGGCTTCGACGAGCGCTATTACGCCGGCGAGGAACTCGCGTTCTCCCGCCGGCTCAAACGCTGGGGTCGCCGGAACGGCATGCGTTTTCACATCATTCGCGGCTGCACCCTGCCCACCTCCGCCCGCAAAGGCGAACAATTTACCAGTTGGCAAATATTCCGGCAGGTCCTCCTCTGCTGTATCCCGGGATCCCTGCGCCGCCGCGACCGGTGCGGATTCTGGTACCGGCGTCCGGCGCAAGGACGCACCGCCCTGGAGGGTCGCAGCTCCCGGAACGCCTGAACCGTGTGAGCGCCGCCCGTTCCGCCACCGCGGCGGGTTCCCGGCGGGCTCCGATCAGTCAGGCGGGCGGCACGGCAAAATCCGCGCAAACCTTTTTTACTTATGCACAGCGGCGAGCCCTTGGCAGCCCGGCAAAAATGGGTAGGTTGATCCCGTCATGCTCGCCAACACCGTCAAACTGAGAGGCCGCCCCGGGGAGGGAATCCACGGAAAAACCTTCATCGAGGAGGTCCGCGTCAAGGAGCAACGGCCCGCGGCGGGCTTCGACCGGGTTCTTGTCCTGTTCTGGGGCCTGATGCTGAGCAAGTGCCTGTTCAGCACCTGGGCCGTGGGGTACTGGGACATGCCGGTCAGCTCCTTCTGGGTCTGGTTGCCGTCCCTCGTCTTCGGCACGGTTTGCACCGTCCTCTACCGGTACCGCGAATAGCCGGCCCTTTCCGCCACCCGCGGGATTGTCGCCGGAGGCGCCCCCGCCTTCCCAAGCGGATTTTTCTCGCTTATGGGAAGACCTGTGTGCGCAATAGAAGGAACTGACATGGTCGAGGTCTCCGGATTGAGCAAATCTTTCAGCGACAGGAAGCGCGGGCTGTTTCACGCGGTGGACGGGGTGTCCTTCCGCTGCGAAAAGGGGCGGATCTACGGACTCCTGGGCGGGAACGGGGCCGGCAAGACAACCACGCTCCGCATGCTCGCCACCCTCCTGAAGCCGTCGCGGGGACGCGCCACGCTCGAGGGGTTCGACGTCACCGAAGCACCGGATGCGGTCCGGGCCCGGGTCGGCTTCCTCTCGGGCGCGACGGCCCTCTACGGCCGGCTTACGGCGCGGGAGATGGTGGAGTACTTCGGTCGCCTGCACGGCTTGCGGGGCTCCGTCCTGGCTAACCGGGTCGACAGCCTTTTTGCGAGCCTCGGGGTCCACGATTTCCAGGACCGTCGCTGCGACAAGCTTTCCACCGGCATGCAGCAAAAGGTCTCCATCGCCCGCACCCTGGTGCACGATCCCCCGGTCATGATTTTCGACGAGCCGACCTCGGGCCTGGACGTCCTCACGGCCCGCGCGGTCCTGGGGTTTATTTCGGACTGCCGGGCCCGCGGCAAAACGGTCATCTTCTCCACCCACATCATGCGCGAGGCGGAGAAACTCTGCGACGTCATCGGCATCATTCACCGGGGACGGTTGGTGGATGAAGGAACGCTCGGCGACCTGTGCGCGCGCCACGAAAACCCCGACCTGGAAGAGGTTTTTGTCAAACTGGTCAGCGGGGAGGCGGCGGCATGAAGGTTCTGCGCCAGATCCGCGTGGTCTACCTCAAGGAACTCGTCGACATCCTGCGGGACCGACGGGCGCTTATTTCCATGATCGCGGTGCCGCTGGTGGTGATTCCGCTCCTCATGTTCGCGCTTGGCGCCCTTTCCTTTTTTGTCATGGAGCAGGCGCGCCAGGAACAGCACCGGGTGATGGTGCTCGGGGGCGAGCATTCCCCCGGGGTCCTAACGAAGCTGGAGTCCCTCGACGGCATCGTGGTGGTCCCGGAGGAGGGCGACCACGTCGACCGGATCCTCAGGCGGGACATCCGGGCGGCGGTCCGGATCCCCGAGGGCTTTGAAACCGCCGTCGACGACGAGCGGCCCGCCGGCGAGGTCACGATCCTCACCTTCGAGGGCGATGTTAAATCGAACCTGGCCGCGGGCGTGCTGCGAAGTTTTTTCCGCGATTTCCGCGACGGCGTCGTCGAACGCCGGCTGGCGGCGCGCGACCTGTCGCCGGACCTGCTGGAGCCCTTCGCCGTCGACACGAGCAATGTGGCGCCGCCGGAAAAAGTGACCGGCTCGACCCTGGGCGGCGTGATCCCCTACATCGTCATCCTGCTGTGCGTGACCGGGGCCATGTATCCGGCCATGGACCTCACCGCCGGGGAAAAGGAACGCGGCACCATGGAGACCATTCTCAGCAGCCCCGTTTCCCGCCTCGCGCTCGTGCTGGGGAAATACCTGGTGGTCGTGACGGCGTCGATTGCCACCACGGTGCTCGCGATCGGATCCCTCGGGGCCATGCTGGTCTTCGGGTTTTCCCTGCTCGGCGACGCCGCCGATACCGGGGAGGCCCTGCTCGCGCTCGACCCGCTGGCCCTGGTGGCGGTGTTTTTTCTCCTCCTCCCGGTCGCCTGCCTTTTCTCCGCCGCTTTGCTCGCCCTCTCG
Organism: Verrucomicrobiota bacterium; assembly: GCA_003565135.1. Lineage (GTDB taxonomy): Bacteria > Verrucomicrobiota > Verrucomicrobiia > Opitutales > T3Sed10-336 > PXDC01. The sequence continues at coordinate 3,755 of PXDC01000432.1, read as the reverse complement.
GTTTTCGCGCGCAGCTTCAAGGAGGCCCAGACCTATGTTTCCCCCCTCCTGCTGGCGGCAATTCTTCCCGCCATTGCCGCCACGCTCCCCGGCATCGAGCGCAATGCCACCCTGATCTGGGCGCCCGTGCTGAACATCGCTCTGGTCAGCAAGGAAATGATGATCGGGACCTACGACTGGAGCGCGATCGGCCTGGTTTTCGCCACCACCAGTGTTTACGCCATGCTCGCGCTGGTCATCGCCGTCCGGCTGTTCTACCGCGAAAGCGTGCTGTTCCGGTCCTGACGCTCACCGCCGGGCATCCGGCCCCCGATTGTCGCCGGATTCCAGCAGGTGCCGGTTCCGCGGGTCGCGGAGGAACCGGCGGAGGTAACGAACCCCTTCCTCCTCGTTGGCAAACCCGCCCTCGATCTGGGCTTCGAACAGGGCGTCCAGGATTTTTCCAAACCGGGGTCCCGGCTCCAGTCCCTCCGCCACCAGGTGGCGACCCAAAAGAATCGGACGCGGCGCGCGGGCCTCGATATGCAACCGGCGGGCCCCTTCCCGCAGGCTCTCAATGCCGGGATGGTCCTCCTCCTGCCGGGGCGGCCGCCCCCTCATGTCCGCCAGCATGACCAGGCATAGATCCTCGATTCCGGCCGGCTCCAGCCGGCGGGCGAGCCGGCGCAGGGCAGGGGAGCCGGGTTCGCCCTGCATGTGAATATGGTACAGGTGGTTCTCCACCAGCGGCACCACAAACGCCCGGGTCGCCTTCGGCGCGCCGATCCGTCCGAGGAAGATTTCCGCCAGCCGGCCGCCGACCCTTTCGTGCCGGGGACTGATCCATCGCCAGACCCCGTCCTTTTCCATGCGCTCGGTGGTCGTCGCTTTGCCGAAATCGTGCGCCAGCACCGCCAGCATGAGGTCGCGCCGCTTTTGCTCCCCGCGGGCCCGCCATTCCGGCAAGGCCGCGAGGCTGTCGACGCAATGGAGGGTGTGGACGCGGACATCCCCCTCGGGGTGCCACTCCGGATCCTGGGGCACTCCGTCCAGAGCGGCGATCTCCGGGAAAAAGTCAATCCAGCCGGTCTCCTCCAGCACCCGTATCCCCCGGGAAGGCACCACCGACTTCGAAGCCCATTTTTCCCACTCGCCCCAGATTCGCTCTTTGGGGAGTTCGAAAAAGGTCTCGCGGATCTCCCGGCAGAGCGCCGCCGTTTCCTCCGCCAGGGTAAGTTCAAACCGGGCGGCGAGCTGAAACGCCCTGAGCACCCGCAACGGATCCTCCACAAAGGCGCCGCTGCCGTGCCGCAAGCGGCGCGCCCGGAGATCCTCGCGGCCGCCGAGAGGATCGATGATTTCGGCGTTCGCGGGATCGTAGGAAATCGCGTTGAGCGTGAAGTCCCGCCGGCGCGCGGCGCGTTCCACCGTCAACCGCGGATCCGGCTCGACGTCGAACCCGCGGTGACCCGCGCCGCTCTTGACCTCGCGTCGGGGCAGGCTGAAATCGTACTCGCGCCCCGCCGCGCGAACCTTCACCACGCCGAACTGTTTTCCCACCACATCGGTGGGGCCGAATCCACGGAGCGATCGCGCCAGGGTCGCGTAATCGATGCCGAAAACCTCGACGTCGAAATCCTTCGGCTCCCCCCCGAGCAGCCAGTCCCGTACACAGCCGCCCACCAGCAACGGTCGTCCCTCGGCCGACAGCTTCTCCAGCATGGCGGCCAATACCTCCGGCAGTACCATCCGCTCGCCGGGTTGCCGAACAAGGGGTTCCGCGTCCCTGGAATCCTTCCGGTCGTTCATGCCGGTTCCTCCTCCCGGTTCCATTTCAAGCCGGTTTCCGGGCTCCCGCCAGGACCAGGAACACCCAGCCGCCCATAAAGAGCACCCCGCCCACCGGGGTCACCGGTCCGAGATACCCGGGCCCGCCCAGCGCGAGCGCGTACAGCGATCCGGAGAACACGACGATCCCCGCCGACCAGCACCCGCCGGCCGCCCGCGCGAACCGGACGCCCGGCTCCAGGCGCAACCACAGGCCGAGCGCCATCAGGGCCGCCGTATGGAAAAGATGATACCGAACCGCCGTGTCCCAGGCCTCGAGTGTTTCGCGCTCGCGAAGGGTCCCCTCCAGGGCGTGCGCGCCGAGCGCTCCGAGAATGACACCGGTAAAGCCGAAAATCCCGGCCAGGATGAGAAAGGTCTTGGAATGCCGCATTGCCGTCTTGGAAGCCATGGTGGACGGGATTCGCCCCCTCTGCCAAGAAGGATTCGAATTTCCGCAAATATCAACCGTAATCCTCCCGCGGGCGGCCACGGAATCCTTCGGGCCGCACCATTCAGCCGTTCCCGAGACCATCCGCCCGATCCCAAAAAGTGCCCGCTCGCGGTCCAGTTTTTCCTTGCTTGTCCGAGAGGCAGTGGTTATCCCCCCTCTTGTATCTTCTCAAAATCTAAAGTTTTACCATTGACCTTCAACATGAAGAAAAAAGCACTCACTTTGGCACTGGCAACCGCCGCGGGCGCTACGGCCCTCTCGGCCCAAATGCCCCCCCTTCCCGATCAGTACTCCCTCTCCATGCAGATGGAATACCGGTCGCAGCACGTCTTTCGCGGATTCAAACAAGCCGACGACACCTTCAGCCCCTCCCTCGAATTGGGCTACGGAGACGCCTACGCCGGCTGGGACGCGTACTTCCCCACCACGTCGGATTATTCTCCCTTCCAGGAACACCAGTTGTACGCCGGAATCGACTTCTCCATCCCGCGGGTCGATTTCCTCGGCATGGATATCGGCACCGTGGTCTACGACTTCCCGTCCATTTCCGACAGTCCCGATCACGGCAACCGCAACCGCAACCACGAATTCTACGCCGGGTTGCTGTTCGGTAACTTCCCGAACGTCGACGGACTCGAGTTCTCCCTCTACCTGCGGCACGACGTCGATGTGAAACACACGATCCTGGAACCGGGCGCCACCTACCAGCACGACTTCGACGGCCCCGGCATGTTGATCCCGATCCGCATCCGCTTCGACGCCTACGCCGGTTTCCTCGGCGATCGCAAACCGGTCCGCAATTACCGCGTTGTCCCCACCCAGGAGGACGGCTACAAGGATAGCTACAACTACTACGGCGGTTCGGCCCAGGTGTTTTTCCGCATCGACCCGAACGCGACCCTCGGGGCCGGCGTCCACTACGCCGACGCGATCAACCAGGACGAGGACATCCAGCCGAGGGACAACAACCTCTTTTGGTCCGTCAACCTGACGATGGGATTCTGAGTCCGGGCTCGAAGCGAAACCTTTAACGACAAAAAAGCCCGCAACCGAAGTTGCGGGCTTTTTTTTCTTTGCCGTTCTTCGCCGACCCCGGGCCGGCACGGCACAGGGTCGCGGATACCGGACCCGCTCAGGCCTCCAGCTGCGGCCGGTCCGGCTTGGGCCAGTCGATGTGGAAGAATTCGCCGCGGGGGCGGTCGACGCGCTCATAGGTGTGGGCACCGAAGAAGTCGCGCTGTGCCTGGAGAAGGTTCTGCGGGAGTCGCTCGGTACGGTAGCCGTCGTAGTAGCTGAGGGCGCTGGCGAATGTGGGGATACTGATCCCCGCCCCGGCAGCGACAGCGACGACCTTGCGCCAGTTGGCCTGGGCTTTTTGGATTTGCTCGTTGAAGAAGGGGTCGAGGAGGAGGTTGGCGAGGTCCTGGTCGCGCCCGTAGGCCTCGGTGATCTTCTGCAGGAAGGCGGCGCGGATGATGCAGCCGCCGCGCCAGAT
>PXDC01000453.1 GCA_003565135.1 Verrucomicrobiota bacterium | reverse complement strand
GGATCTTTCTATTCAATATCGAAATCGAAATCGGGATCGCTATCGAAATAATTGATAGAAATTGTGTTAGCGAATTTTCGATACCGATGGAGGGTTTTACCGAGTGCCATTCCCTCTAAACCGTTATCCGGGGACAACATGCCCGAACGCGCTCAATAACAAAAGCCTGCTCCTCTTCACTCAGACTCGAAGAACTCGGCAGGCAGATACCTCGGCGGTTCAGCTCTTCGGCCACGGCCCCGCCCACGACTTCGGCATCGCGATAAAGCTTTTGCGTGTGCATGGGTTTCCAGACGGGACGAGCCTCAATATTTGCGGCATCCAGAGTCGATACGATGGTATCCCGCGTTGCCCCGAATCGCTCCTCATCGACCAGGAAGCAACTGAGCCAGTTCGTGTGTTTCCCGTACTCGGCTTGCGGCATAAGCTCGATCCCCGGCAGTTCGGCAAAGGCCTCACGGTAATGAAAAGCCACCGCACGCCGTTGCTCGACCCGTTCCTCGAGCACCTTCATCTGCCCCCGTGCTATCGCCGCCACGATATTGCTCATACGGTAGTTGTATCCGAGCTCGGAATGCCGATAGTCGGCCCCCGGGTCGCGCGCCTGCGTGGCCCAGTACCGTGCTTTCTCGACCATCAACTCATCCTGAGCCACCAGAATCCCACCGGTGCTGCCGGTTATGATCTTGTTGCCATTCAGGGAATAGACTCCGACTTTCGCAAGAGTTCCGGGCACCCGCCCCTTATACGACGCACCCAGCGCCTCCGCTGCATCCTCCAGCAGCGGAACTTCGAAACGCCCACAAATCTCGAGCAAGGGATCCATGTCCGCGCACTGTCCAAACAGGTGCGCCACAATGACCGCCCTGGGCAAGGCTCCCTGTGATGCCCGCCGCCGCAGGAATTGCTCCAGCAGGTTTGGATCCAGGTTCCACGACTGTCGCTCGCTGTCGATAAACACCGGCCGGGCGCGCTCATAGAGTATGGGATTACACCCACCGGCAAAGGTCAACGTCGGCGAAACCACCTCGTCTCCGTCTCTCACCCCGAGCAGCTTGAGTCCCAAGTGAATACCCGCGGTACCCGTGGCCACGGCAACCGAAGGGAGTCCGGTATAGGTTGAAAACTCCGCCTCCAAATCGTTGAGGTGCCGCCCCACAGTGGATACCCAGTTTTCCTCAAAAGCCTCCTGGACAAACCGACGCTCCCATGTGCCCAAATGAGGTTTCGACAGGTATATGCGTGTTGGATATCGCTTCATTTGACTTTTGAAGTCATCTTAAAAATCCGGGCCGGGTTCCCATAGATGGTTCTCCCCGCCGGAACATCGCGCAAGGCGACACTACCCGCCCCGATAACGGCGTAATCCCCCACTCTGACCCGTGGCAGGACGGCGGCATGGCTGCCCATAAAAACCCCTTCGCCAATGGTAACGCCGCCGGTAATATCGCAAAAAGCACTGGTCTGGGTATAGGCTCCGACCACACTGTCGTGTCCGACCGCAGAACCCACGTTCAAGGTGACAAAATCCCCGAGGCGGATATCGCTTGTCACGACGACCCGGGGACACAGGATCACGCCCGCACCCATTCGAACATTATGCCCCATGACAACGGAGGGATGCACGAGCGAGGCAAACCTCGCCCCCTTTTTCCGCAACACCTCAACGACCTTCTTCTTCAGTTCCGGCTTCCCCAAACCGCAGAGAAAATAGTCATTCTTCCCGGGGTCATAGGCGGCAATATCTCCGAGGATCGCCGGGTAGTTCATGCCGTCAAGCGCGGCGGGATTATCATCGAGGAACCCGCGAAAACGCCACTCCCGGCCGAGGTCGAAAGTCTGCCGAACCCAGGCGTAGACCTCCCGGCCAAAACCGCCGGCACCGACAATGATCAGGTTCTTCGATTCCATGGAATCCAATTCGCTTTTCTCACTCATGGTCGGCGACCAGCAATCTGTTCCGAGATTTCAAACCAAAGTTGAGCAGTTCGCAAGTGCCCGGTCGAAAATCCTGACCCGGCTCCGACTGATTCAACGGGCGGTAAAGCCGCCGTCGCAAACCAGCGTCGTACCGGTAATCCATTTGGCGGCGTCAGACACCAGAAATACCGCCGGGCCCGCGACGTCCTCCGCGCTGCCGAAACCGAGTGGATATTCACGTTCGTGCGCGGCCATGGCTTCATCGCCCAGCTTTCCCGCCGCTTCCCCGGCCATGCCACTCCGGACCATCCCGGGAGCCAGGGAATTTACGCGGATTCGTTTCGACGCCAATTCGATTGCGAGCGAACGGCCCGCCGCCGCCAACGCGCCCTTCGATCCCGAATAAAGGATATGCCCTTTGGCCCCAAACAGGCCGGCGATCGAAGTGATAAAAACGACCGACCCTCCGGGCTTAAGCGTCCCCGATTTTACCAGGGTGCTGGTCAGCAGCACCGGTGCCTCGTAGTTGATCGCCTCCAGTGCACGCAGCTTCGACGCGGAAAGGAATCCCGACGGACTGAGCGCCAGGGCGCCGGCGCCGTGGACGATCCCATCGAGCTTCGGCAATTCCGCGGCCATGGCGTCACGCGACGCCGGCTCAACCAGGTCCGCCGCCAGGGAGCGGAATCGCTCCGCCGTCAATCCGCGACCGACTTCGTCGAGCCGCTCGCGATCGCGTCCCGTCGCTACGACCCCACCTCCCATCCTCTGTACAGCCCGGCAAATGGCCAGGCCGATTCCCGAGGTCGCCCCCGTGACAAGGATGGTCTTTCCGGTCAGGTCAAAATCGGACATGGCTTTTCGGCATTACCCCTGCCGGCATCATCCCCGCTTTTTCGCCACAAGCTCCGACAATTCACGGATGGTCGCACACGCCAGGATCTCATTGGCGCTGAGCTCCACTTCGAATTCCGCATCGGCCATCGCGATCGTGGTCAAAACAGCGAGTGAATCCCACTGCTCGAGGTCCTGGAATTTTGTTTCTTCGTCGACCGAACCGGGCGTAAGCCCCTCGATCGACTCCTCGAATTTGCTGATGAATGAACTAATCTCCATACAAGTCCCTGTGCGTAACTATACGACAGCTCTTAAGCCTGTCGAGAACAAGGTAACAGGAAGCCCAGGACAACCCCACTCCGAATCCGGACAAAACAACGGAGGCGCTTTCCCTGACCACCTTATCCCCGAAGTGATCACAGATTGTCGATGGAATCGAGGCGCAGCTCTGATTCCCGTATTTTTCCACCGTACCGGCCGGCACGCGATCGGCCGAAACCTTCAAACGCCGGGCGATATTCCCGATAATGTAGCGATTCGCCTGGTGAAGCACAAACGCACTGACGTCATCCAATTCCACCCCGGCATAGTTAACAATATCGCGCAATGCATCCGGCTCGACCTTGAGGGAAAAATTAAAAACCTCCGCTCCGTTCATATAGAGATTCTCCGGAGTTCGGACATTGCCGCTTTCATCGACTGCTTCACGACGCGTTTCCTCCGACGGCGGTTGTCGAAAAGCGCCGGCCGGGACAATGATATGGCCAAAACCTCCTCCCTCGGTCTTCAGATCGAAGAAGGAGGGAGCGGCGGATTCCGACGCCTCCACCAGGGTCGCGCTGCCGGCGTCGCCGAATAGCGGCGCGACTGTTCTGTCGCGGGGATTCACGCAACGACTGATCGTGTCGCCGGCCAGGAGCAGCACCCTGTCGCAGCCGCCGCTTTCGATCATCATCGACGCGAGCCAAAGGCCGTAAACATACCCCGAGCAGCCAAGGTTAACATCAAATGCCGCACACTCCTTGCTCATTCCCAGCCGTCCGTGCAGCACACAGGCCGTTGCCGGCTGGAAGTAATCCGGCGTCTGGGTCACCATGACAAGCCCGTCAACCGCATCGGCGGCAACTCCGGCATCTGCCAGGAGTACCCGAGCCGCTGTTTCACAAAGATCGCCGGCCGTGGTCTTGGCGTCCACCACATAACGTTCGCGTAAACCTATGGTCTTCTTGATGCGCTCAATCTGCGCCCGGTCACCTCCGTATTGCTCGATCTCGTCGTCAATGGATCGTCTGTTTGACGGGATGGACGTCACGACACTTGTGATACGCGATCTTTGAAATCTGGACTTTGGCATGAGAAAAAAAGTTGGGATTACGTAAAAGATCGCCGGAAGCACCCGGGCCATGCGCCTCGGGACTTCTCATCATCCCCTCAGGATCCGGCTCTCGTTTTTTTGAACGAAGCACCGGTCTCCAACCGTTCTTTTGGGTAAACTTTGACCGGAATCTTGTAAGGCTCCATTTTGCCCCGGCAAAACGCACGGACCCTTCGCTTCAGCTCGGCTGCGGCCATGGCCTGCGTTGGGACAATGTCAACCGAAACAACCTTTCCGGTCAGGGAATGATCTTCACCGTACGCCCGGCACTCGGATACCTCCGGCATCGCCATCAACACATTCTCCACCTCCGAAGGGAAGACTTTTTCTCCCCCCACATTGATGAGATCGGTTCGACGACCGATGATACGAAAATAGCCTTCGCCGGTCTCATCCACCAGGTCCCCCGTACGGTACCAACCGTCGCCGGTAAGCGAATCGCCCTCGACATTCAAATACCCCAGGATCCGGGAGGGGCTCTTCACCCAGAGTTCCCCGTCGACGACCTTCCAACCGACCCGGGAGTCCTCGATTTTCATTTCCAGGCTGTCCGGAGAACGGCTTACCATCCGGATGGCATTGGTTTCACTGGTGCCGAATTTCTGCTGTAAACGAACGTCCGGAAAGGCTTTCCGCAAACGCCGCAGCAGGTTCTCCGGCATCGGCTCAGAGCCGTAGCCGATGATCTTGAGGGATGACAAATCGCGCCTTTCCACAACCCCGGAGAGCAGGAACAGGTTCAAAAAAGTCGGCGAGGCCGGCAGCACTTCGATCCGGTGCTTTTCGATCAGGCTCGCGACTGTTTCCGGATCACGGCTTTTCGGGATGACCAGCGATGCCCCGGACGCCATGGCTCGAAACAGAATATCCAATCCCCCGATATGGTCGTGGTTCATGAACGCCAGCGTTCGCGGTCCCGACGTCCGCTTTATCGTATACCCACCGACCAATTTATGGAGATCGTGCAGCATGGCCTTCGGAGGACCGGTTGTTCCGCTACTGAAAAGGATCAACCCCGGACGACCCGTTTTGACGAGGCCTTCGATCAAGGGGTGCCGGACCGCGTTTGCCCGTTTGATCTTTCGCGTCCACGGAGCCGGAGTCGCCTCACCCCTTGAGCCAGCCGTAAGCGTTTCCACCGACCACTCCACCCCGGCCGCATTGAATCGTTGGTCGCGGGCAGCTTTATTCAGTTCGGCCAGCGGTACGACAATTGCCTTCAATTCGGCCGCGGCAAAAAGTCCGACCAACGTTTCCGGACAATAGGGGCCGCAAACCGCCACCACGGTACCGGGTGTGACACCGCCCTTCGCCAGCCGCTCCCGCCCGGCGGCGACCGCCCGGCAAAAATCCCCGTAGGACCAGACCGTGTCCCCGAAATACAGGAACTCCCGGCCTACCGGTCGCGCACCGGCCTGCAACCATTCCAAAAGCACCGATTCCCTCCTAAGGCTTTGTCCCGGCGGGCAACCACTCCTCGAGCTTTACCGCATCGAATGCGGCCCAGTCCGCCTCGTCCTGGTTACTCACCGCCAGGGCGGCCATTAACATATGAGCTCCCTCCGGCGATTCCCCGACCACCTCCAGGCGACTCCATTCATCAATTTTTCCTTCCGGCAACTGGTCAACAAAGCGAGTATCGCCGTCGATAAACCGTCCCGCCGAATCCCACCACAGCAATTCAATCAACACCCTCCCCCCGTTACCGATTCGACCTTTGGCATACGCGGAGAACCGATACTGCCCGTTGGGATACACCGGGACATTAACGTACGCGTACTCTTCAACCGCGCCTTCGGCCCGCAGCGCGAGACTTCCCCGGTGCGAGAGGTCATCCGATAAAAAGAAACCCGGCCGGGTTCCCGGTCGCCACCACAGGTTCCAGTCGTGAGGGGGGCGCCCCCGGACTCCCAGGTATTCGTCCCTTCCGCTCAAAAACAAATCCGCTCCGAAATTGCCATTGCCCAGAAGATTGGTCGCCCGTAACCGGCCGGAATGCGCTCCCGCCTCGACGTCGCGCGCGGTTCCGATCCGGGCGGCAGGAAAAACCTTGTCCAGGCGGTACAGCAGCCGGGTGACCAGGTCTTCCGCCCCGTACTCCCGTCCCCATGCCAACAACGCCGGCACCAGACGAACGAGCCGCATCTCGGGTTTAAAACCGATTCGGTCGTAAAAGCGTTCTCCGCCCTCGCGGTGCCGGAAATCGCCATCCATGACCGTGTCCTTCCACCGGACCAGGTCCCGAAACGCGTCCGCGCAAAGCAACAAATCGACAATCAAGCGCCATCCCTCCTCCTCGGACAGCTCCGCGCCGGCGGTCAGGTTGCGAATAAAATGATAATAACGCGAATACAGCTCCGTCAGCCGAAAACCCTCCGCGAACAAAGCCACCCGGTCACCATAGGGTGCCTCTTCTCCGGCGAGTTCCCCGGCACGGTCGAGCAACACACGGGCCTCCGCGCACACCTCCGGAGAGTAAAGTTCCATTTGCGCAATCTGGAAGTAATACCGCAACCAGTACGGTCTCCCTACCTGTGACGCCCACCGCGTTTCGGCAAACTCAAAGTATTCCCTCATCGGCCCGGCGGCCGGGCCAAAAAAGTTTTCGTAATAATCTTCCAGCAACAGCTCCGGATCGGCTTCCGGGTTCCACGTCAACTGCGCCGCCAGCCAGGCCTTGGGACCATCCAAACTCCAGCGCGGGTACAGTTCGGCGTAGAAACCTCGAACGCCGGCGTCGTATGCATAACGAACGCTCTCGGCCATGACCTCGTTAAAAACCCTCGGGATCACAAAACTTTCCCCGTAATAATAGTCGTAAATCCCGAGTTTTTCCGGACCGGCCTCCGCCCAACGGCGGATCAGATCCCGGTCCTCGTTCCTGAATCGGTCATCGATCCATTGGCTCCGATCGGCCGTGAGGTACGGAATCACACGCGGGTGCACCGGAAACGACGGCGTGTTCTCGGCCCAATGATAAGCCAGAGCGCCGATGTATTTGTCCGGGTGCGTTTCCTCCACCAGCGCGGCGACACGATTCGTAAATGTAAAAATCAGGTCGGAATAATCCGGTTTGTCGCGGAAGCCGTCTCCGCGATCGACCAATCCCTGGCACAATTCACACTCGCAAATCCGGTTGCCGTCGTTCATGCCGACGGAAAAACTGATGGCGTCCGGAGTTCGCTCGAAAAATTCCCCCGCAGCCCGAGCGGCGATTTCGGCGGTTTTCGGATGACCGAAACACGGCTGCCAATTGAGATCGTTTTCCGGAGGCCGATACCGCTCGCCATTCCACACCGGGAACACCTCCGGGTGTTCGTCGAATAGGTCAGGGGTGAAGATCCGTCGGATGTTGTGGTGAAAACGATAGCGACG
>PXDC01000252.1 GCA_003565135.1 Verrucomicrobiota bacterium | reverse complement strand
GGCATTCGAACCGGACACCGACGGCACCCGCCGCGTCCGCGCGGTTGATCCGGAACCGCTGGACGCATTCCCGCATCGGTACCTGCGCCTCGTGGTGGAATGGGTGGGGCCGGAAGCCAACGGTTAACCCGGGATAGCCCCCCGACCCCCGGTCGATCTTTGCAACCATTCCGGTCAGGGACTCGGGTTACGGCGGAGGAAACCCGGCGGTGTTCCCGGCCATGCCGCCCAATCGGCCTCCGCATCGCCGGTCAATTCGCCGGGCAACACCTCCGCAAGCCGGCGGTCGATGGCGCTGACGGAACGCGCCCCCCGGCTGAGGGCGCGCTCCCTTTCGACGAGTAAAGACGCCGCATCATCCCCCGCTCCGCCGATAAACCCCCGCACATAAGCCTCCCATCGATCACCGCTGATGTATTTGCCGGCCGGGTCGCCCGTTACCCGTTCACGCCCGGCCTGCAGCTCGATCCGCATATTGTTCAGCGTGTGACGGGGCCCCTCCGGGCGGGGGTCGGACCGTCCCAGGTAAAGCAACTCCAGCCCCGAACGGTGCCGCAGAAACGGATCGCGGAGCCGGCCGTGGGCGCGTTCCGCCGTGACCCGTGCCTCCACCCCGGTCCAGTCCAGGGTCGCTTCCCGGTTGAACCCGACCACCGCGAGCGCGGATGACCCCGGGCGGAAGTTGTTGAGGAAGAGGTGGGTTTCGGGGAATACGTCCTGAAAGGTGCGGAGGACAATCGCGAGGTCGTCGGGCGTCAATTGGTAGAGCGGAAGCCACTGACAGAAGATCCCGTCCGGCCGGAGGGAACGCCGCACCGCCTCGAAGTGTTCGCGGCTGTACAACCGGGCCTCCCCCGGTCCCCAGGGCAGGAAAAGGTCTCCCGCCACCACGTCAAACCGGTTCCGGCTGGCGGCGATGTAGGTGCGCCCGTCCTCGATCACCACCCGCGAACGGGGGTCGGTGAAAAGGCCCTCCTGGTAATCCTCGAAATAGGTCCGCGCCGCCCCGGACACCGTGCCGGACAGCTCGATGGAAACGATTTCGCCCACGCCCTCGTGCAACAGCGCGGCACCGGGCGTTATCCCGGTGGCCAGCCCGATAAAGGCCACTTTAGCCGGTGACGGGTGCAGCATCAACGGGAGGTGCGCCTGCCGCGCCTGGTCGTGCCGGGCCGAGGTCGTGCCGAGCATGTACTGGTTGTAAACGAGGATGCCGCGTCCGAAATCCTCCCGTTCGACCACGGCGAGCGTCCCCTCTCTCCCGCTCCATTCCTCAACCACCTCAATGCGCATGAAAGGATTCACCGTGGCCAGCGTCTGGACCGGGCGGAGACACAGCACCAGCAAAGCCGCACCGCCGATGGCCGCCAGGCGGCAAGCCAGTCGTTGTCCCTGGTCCTGGGCCAGGAACCAGGACGTCCAAAACGCCCCGGCGGCATAAAGGGCCCCCACCAGCCAAACCGTTCCATAAAGCCCCCAATGCGGCAGCAACCAGCGGTAGGCGACCTCGGCGCCACACAGGCCGCCCAATCCGTTGATCGCCAGCAACAGCCCCCAGTTCCGGCCCCCGTCGTCCCCCTCCCGGATACCGCTCCACGCGGTCAGCAAGGGAAAAACCAATCCCGCGAGAAAGAAGGCCGGACCGCAAACCAACAGGGTGAACAGGGTCAACCGCAGCAGAAAGAGGGAAAAACCCGACGACGGCGGCAGGCCGCCCGAATAGAAGGAGAGCCCGAAGAAGATGAGCGGGGCCAAACCCGCGGCCACCGCCGCCGCCGCCAGGGATCCCGCCACCAGCACGGGAATCGAAGCGGCCCGTTGCAGCGGTCCGGCCGCGAAGGCGGCCACCGCCAACAGCAGGATGACGCTGAAAAGGATCCCGGCCGGGGCGAAAAACGACAGGGTCGCCACCAGCATGATCATCTCCAAAAAGGCCACCTCCAACGCGAGCACCCCGAAGCCGGAGAGAAAAACCAGCCCCAGGACGCCCATACGGACGGATCGGCCCGAAATGCCGTTTGCCCCCGGCGGCGCCGCCGGACGCGGCGCCTCCCGGACCGGGTCCCGGCGGTCGAGGTACAGACACCCGGCGGCCGTCAGGAGATTCAAGCCGATGACCGCCGCAAACGACCCCGGCGCGCCGAGGACGGGGAGGAAAAACGACGTCGTCAAGGCGAGTCCGGCCACGCCCCCCAGCGTGTTCCAGCCGTAGAGGCGAACCCCGTGGCGTTGCAGATTCCGGTCTCCGCCCAGCATGGCGGCGGCCAGCAGGGGGAGGAACCAGCCCATGAGGAAGGCCGGGGGCAGCAGCAGAAGCAGAGACAGGAACAGCTTCACCTGGCTCCCCGTCGTCCCCGCCAGCAGGTCCGGCCCCAGGGCCGGCCAGATGTGACCGCTCCAGGCGGGCAGGAAATACACCGGCAGCGCCAGCAGGGCGATCGCCACCTCCGCCCCGGCCAGCCAGCGCCAGGGAGAACGAAGCTTCCGCACCATGGCGAAGGCGGTGGCGCTCCCCAGGGCGAGCCCGAGAAAGAAGACGCCGAAGACCCGCGAACTCGATTCCGCTCCCGCCCCGAGCAGATCGATCATGCGGCGCGTCCACAGGAGCTGATGCCCCAACGCCGCCGCCCCGCTCAGAACGGCCAGCAGGACCGCCCCATACCAGATCCGAAGGCCCGCCGGCGAGCCGCCTCCCGTATTGCTTGCCACAGGTGCCGGACTATGCGCTCACACCGGGCCCGTGCCAACGGAAAAGCGCCCCTTTCCGCCACGGGAAAGGGGCGCCGAAGGATGACGAGCCATCCATAATCAAGCCTTTGCGCGGCGCAGGCGAACGAGCGTCACCACCCCGAAGGCCCCCAGGCCCAGGAGGAGCGCCACGGTGCCCGGTTCCGGAATCACCTGGAAATCGACCGTGGTCGATCCCATTTCCGAAAAACCGCCCCCGGCAAACTCTCCGGCAAAATCAAACACCAGCGAATAGTCCCCCTGCTCGCTGAAACCCCAGTGCCAATGGTCGTGACCCCAGACGGACCAATCCTCGGAAAAATTGCCTTCAATGGTTTCGTACCGCACAATCGGACTCCCGAGCTCATCAAATCCGAACAACGCGAACTCCGCCCCGTCCGGCCGGGTCGATTCGGCCCAGTTCAGGGTCATGGTGAAGTTCTCGAACTGGTCGACCGTCGCGCCGCTGTCGTCTTCGCGGAAGCGGAAACGAATTCCGAGGTCGGGCTCATTGGACGAGTCCTCGTAGATCGAGCCCGAGGCCGGACTCACATAATAATCGGTACTGCCGAGGGTCACTTGCGGGGCCTGCGTGAGGCTGGCCTGGAGGCTGTCATAGACCCAGTCCTGCTGGCCGGAACCGGCGTCACCCACACCACCCGGTGCGCCGGCATAAGGCTGGGTCAACCCGGTCGCTTCGGTGTCCCCCTTGCTGCGGAAAACCACGTCAAACGAATCGGCCGCGCTGTCATAGAAGAATGTCCAGTCGCCCTGGCCGGCGGTGTGGACAATACTTTGACCCCATACGGCAATCGGCGCGCCCGCCAGGGCGGCGGCGACGGAGAAGGTAGAGAGATAGGTTTTTAGTTTCATGGTGTTTATTTTTAATATTTCGCATTAACTAAGAATGTTGCCGGCGCAGGGATCAATAAAAAAATGCGTTTTCTGCTAAATCTTATCCATAAAGCACCCCATCTCCTGCCGCCATAAACCGAATACAATTGACGCAGATACCTTTAGTGACTTTAAATAAGCAGCTTAAGAAACCTTTTTACTTCACCCCACCTGCCGTAAGATGCAACTACCTGGCATCACGCCTATTCCATCTCTATCGCCAGTACCAAGCATTAACGTCAGATATCTCACAAATGGGGCATCCCCGCGGGGAGGGGGCGGGACCTGGTTATGCCGGGGCGCCCGTTCAAGCGGCAACGGCCGTTTCCCGGAGCCCGCACCGCTCCCCGGCAATACCCCAATGCCCATCCCGGCATTCAACCCGTGTTGCCGGCCGCGCCGACAACTGAAACCCGGCCGACACCCCCCAAAGAGTAAGGCCGGCCGCCGGGCAACACCCCGGCAACCGACCTTTTGAGAATCGATTCCTGTGATCGTTCCGGGAAAAACCTTCCCGTCAGACCGCGCCGTCACCCCGTTCGTCGGTGCGAATCCGGATGGCTTCTTCGATCGGCATGACAAATATTTTCCCGTCCCCGATCTTTCCGGTCTTGGCCGCCTTCACGACCGCGTCGACGGTTTTGGAGACAAGATCATCCGGCACGACAATCTCCACCATGACCTTGGGAAGAAAATCGACGGTGTACTCACTTCCCCGGTAGATTTCGGTGTGCCCCTTCTGACGTCCGAAGCCCTTGACCTCGGTTACGGTCATCCCCTCGATGCCGATCTCGGAAAGGGCTTCCTTAACCTCCTCCAGTTTGAACGGCTTAATAATCGCTTTAATCAACTTCATGGATATCCTTTTTCTGAATGACTTTCATCTAACGTGTATTAAAAGACCGGCGCAAGAAAATGTTGGCCACCTCCCGCGCCGGCCGCGCCTTCCATCGCGGGGACGCCTCAACCGGTAACTTTTCCGAAGTCCGGGTAGGCTTCCTGACCGTGCTCGGACAGATCCAGCCCTTCGTCCTCCTCTTCCTCGCTCACCCGGAAGCCGATCAGCACCTTGAGCGCCAGCGCCAGGACCAGGGCAAACACAAAGGCGAATCCGCAAAAAGCGACCGTTCCGATTACCTGCGAAACAAAACTGATCTCGGGGCTGAGCACACCGATGATCACGGTGCCCCAGATGCCGCAGACGCCGTGCACGGAGATGGCACCCACCGGGTCATCGATGCGGACCTTGTCGAATCCGATAATGGCAAACACCACAATGACGCCGGAAACGAGCCCGATGAATACCGCGGCCCAGGGTCCGACCGCGTCGGCCCCGGCGGTAATGCCGACCAGCCCCGCCAGCACACCGTTCAGCGCCATGGTTATATCCGGCTTTTTCAGGAGTATCCAGGACGTCAGCATGGCCGCAATGGCGCCCATTGACGCGGACATGGCGGTGGTGGTGAAGACCTGACCGAGCGCCTGGGGCTCGGCCGAGAGCACCGAACCCCCGTTAAAACCGAACCAACCGAACCAGAGCAGAAAAACCCCGATGGTGGCGAGGGGTAGGTTGTGTCCGGGGATCGGCCGCATCTTCCCGCCGCGCAGGTATTTTCCGCGTCGCGCCCCCAGGACGATCACGGCGCCCAGGGCGGCAAATCCGCCGAACCCGTGCACCGCCGACGATCCGGCGAAGTCATAGAAAGCCCCGGTCGGAAGCTCCGCCAGGAAGCCGCCCCCCCAGTGCCAGGATCCGGCCAGCGGATACGCCAGGGCCACCAGCAACAGGGTGAAGACCATAAACGACGAAAGTTTGATACGCTCCGCCACCGCACCGGAAACAATGGTCGCGGCCGTGGCGGCGAACATCGCCTGGAAGATAAAATCCCCGTAACCCGTCATCGCCAGTTCCAGGCCCCCGTAACCAAAGGTAAAACCTTCGGTCAGGTTGAGGTCGCCGATCGGTCCCCCGAATCCAAACACCGACGGAATCAGCCAATCCCCGGGGTAATGGATGTAAAAGCCGCAGGCGGCATAGGTCAGGATTCCGATCGAAATGATGAATACGTTCTTAAAAAGCACGTTCACCGCATTTTTCTGCCGCGTCAATCCGGTCTCCAGGGTGGCGAAACCGAGATGCATGAGGAAGACGAGTCCGGCCGCGATCACCGTCCAGAGCATGCTCGTGACAAAAAAATCGAACGCGTAGGCATGGAACCCGTGCTCGGCGACCATGACTTCGTATTCCGCCTTGAAGGCTTCGTCGTCGTCACTCGGAGCGACCCCTTCCGGCGGCGCCTCTTCACCGTAGAGCGGTGTGAGCTCCCCCGGAGCCACCGCCAGGGCGAGAATCGCCGAAATCATAAAGAAATATTTGGACCACTGCTTCATACTGTCATTGGTTTGGAGTTTGGCTCACTGGAATCAGGTTGGATTCACACCGGCACCCCGCCGGGCAACACCGACCTAAGCACGACGCGTGCCAACACCACCCCCCGCTTCCCGAACCCGACCCCTCGGACCGCGACCGAAGCGTTCCCGAAAACCCCGATCCGGTTGCCAACAAGGCGGCTACGCGGCGGAAGCTGCGATTTAATGAAGCGGCCGGGAAATCTTTCGCGGCGACCCGGTCGCCTGATCAAAAAACGCCACATTCCGGCCATAACCCGGTCGGATCGGCCGGCCGTGAGCACCCGTTTAAACACCGACCCCTACCCTGCAGGGTTATTCCTTAGCCGCCATACAGGCTTTCCCTGATACGCGGCAGCGCCTTTCTCTCATTACGCCCGGCGCGGAAAAGCGCTATGGTGGGATTGTTCGGAAATCGCCGGAGGCCTGATCCTGGCCGCTCCGGCCCATTCACGCCAACCTGGAACCAACAAAACCATGAATGCAACAGCCCCCGATGAGATTGTGCAGCGACTGAAAACCGTACTGTGGCCGACCGCAATTTACCGGTTCCGGTATCCCCCCGGCGGTCCCGGAAACTCGGACCGGAGCGGGATCAACCTGTGTATTGTCGTTCCCGACGATGAGGAGGACACCTACCACAAATCCCTGCGGGCTCTCAGCAGCCTGGGAGAACTGCGGGTCCAGGCCAATTTGCTGGTGCGGCACGAAAGCGATTTCCGGAAACGAACGAGGTGGCTCGACTCCCTGGAGCGCGAAATCAACACCTCGGGAGATCTGCTTTACGGGGAGGGTCGGACCGGGCAAGGCCACCGGCACTTTGCCCCGAAGCGGGAAGTCGCCGTGGCCGAACACCAGCATTGACCCGCTCCGGGAAAGCGATGCGGCATGGTGCCGTTCCCGCCTCTCAGGGCGGGCCGATCCGCTCCCGCTCGGTTTCCCAACGGCGCGCCAGCCGGCGCTCTCCGCTTTCGCGGGCCAGGGTCGCTCCCTGCCGCAGCGCCCGGCGTCGAATTTCATCCGCAAACGCGGTCTCCTCAACCAGACGACGCGCCCCGGCCAGGGCCAATTCGCGGGCGCCGATCTCCCTGAGGAAATCGATGATCTCCATTAACACTCCGGCCTGCACCTCCGCAACGCCATCCAGCCCGTCGACAAATGCCAGCCGCTCGCGGGCGGTGTCAGGGTCGCCGTTACCGGCATGAAGGCGGGCCAGGGCCAGGGCCAGCGGGATCCTCGGATCGTCCCGGTACGCCGCTTCACCGAACGCGATGGCCCCCTCGAGATCCCCCGAGCGCTCCAGAAGGTTCATCCTTCTCATCACCGCGTACTGGGAAAGCGAATCGCGCTCGTTTTCCGAATCCCGGCGGAGCTGCGCCTCCAATCCCGTCGCAAAGGGCCGGTACAGGGGATCGCCGATCAGAATCCCCTGCCAGCTGAGAACGGGAAGGCTGTATGCGGCCGCTTCGGCCAGCGTGCTCCCCCGCATCAGTGCCTCGAAAAAATAATGCGGCCGGTGAGTCAGTTCCAGGTACGGTTCATAAACGTTACCCAGCGTTCCCGCCACGCCCCGCGCCACGAAGGGACCGACCCAGCGCTCGTCGGCGGAACGCACCGTGGAGGCGGAAAAACTGTGGATGTGCATCGCCACCGCACCGGGCGGAAAACGAAAATCGCTCACCGTAAACGGCCCGCTCACGTTGGGAGCGTACCAGCCGAAATAGAGCGCGGGTGCATCGAAGCGGGAAGCCGCCTCCAGGCTCTCCCCGGAATCGGACACCGAGAGGTCGAACCCCAGTTCTTCAATCCGGCGAGCCGTGCGCTCCAGCCATTCATCGCCCTGGGGATGCGGGCCGCCCAAATCGATGTAGGCCCGCCCGCGCAGGCCCCGGCGCTCGCCTTCGAGCGCGGAATCAACCAGGTTCCGCGCGGCATCCACCGTAGGACCGTCCAACCGGGCCACCCGGATCATCAGGGCGCGGTCGGCCGGCTCGGGAAAGCGTTTTTCATAGAGCGGATTACGCTGGTACGCGTTGATGTCGTAGGCCGTGTGGGGCATGAGCGCCAGCTCCGAGTCGACCGCGCCGCGATTGGTCCGCAGCGGTTCGGGAATATTCTGCCGAATGGCCTCGGGGAGGCGGTCGTCGTCATGACGAATCCGCAGCGGCACGCCGTAACACAGGACCAGGTTCTCGATCCGGTGCCCGGAAACGGTGTGGAGCAAGCGCCCGTCGGGATCCGTCCGGTCCCCCACCGTACCGGCCAGCCACCGGTCCTCGATCAGCTTTTGTTTCAGGGGGTTAAAGATCGATTCGACAAACTGGTCCCACCGTACGGTCTCACCCCGGGGCGCCCGGACCAGGTAAAGGTTCTCCGCGGGAATTTCCCGCCGCTCCATGTAATACTCGGCGAGCGCCACGGAATCGGCCACGTTCTCATTCGCCACCACAACCGTCCGGCCGGCGGCGTCGGTGGCCGCGAACAGACCGGGCACCGCGGTCGCGAATCCCGCCAGGACCACCCAGGCGAACCACCCCGTCACCCTGCGGGCCCATTCACGGCCGGCGGCGCAAAGGGGACGCTTTCGCGAGTTCGATTCCATCCGGTGCATTAATCCGCAAAAACGACCCGGAAAGCAAGGACTCAGAATGAATTCTCCTGTTCCGAAACCCGGCTCAACGTATTCTGATAATGGCCGACCGCCGCGGCCAGGGATCGGGCCAGGCGCTGCCGGTACTCCGCCGAAGCGATCCGCCGCGCTTCCCGGGTGTTGGACAGGTAACCGGCTTCGACCAGGACGGCGGGACACGACACCTCCCGGAGCACGCTGAAGCGGGCCCGTTTGATGCCGCGATCAAAACTTCCCAGGTCGTGCAGCAACTGCCGCTGCACGTAGAAACCGATCAAGGCATTCCAGTGGTCGAAGCGGTTGCCCGCAAGCTCCTCGCCATCTCCCGAACGCGGCGCGCCCTGACCGGTGGACCGGTGGTGCCTCGGGGTGAGGATAAACGTTTCCGTTCCGCTGACCGAGGGATTCTCCACCGCGTTGAAATGAATGCTGATAAACAGGTCGGCCCCCGCCCGGTTCGCTATAACCGTCCGCTGCTCCAGCGGAACATAACGGTCGTCCTGCCGGGTGAGCACAACCCGGTAACCCGCCTCGGCTAGCAGGTCGCGCAACCGGAATGAAACGTCCAGGGTAAGGTCTTTTTCCGCCAGTCCCAGCTCCCTGCTTTTTGTTCCCGGATCCCTTCCGCCGTGGCCCGGATCGATCACGATCGTGCGCAGGTCATTACCGGGAGCGGGTGCCGCGCCGGGGGACAGCAAGGGGAGCACCATGGTCCGGTAGTCGATCCGGCTGAGGTAAAGGGAATCTCCGGCCGAGGCGACCGCCTCGCCCAGAAAAACACGAATCCCGTTGAACCGGAAGGCGCGGCTTTCACCCTCAAACTCCAGCCGCGGCGCGGCTCTCCCGGAGGTCAACACCAGTTGGCGATTTTCCCGATCCCAACGGCGTTCCAGGCCCATGGCGGCCGCCATCCGCGAAAGATTTATATGGGTGGACGTTTCCCCGGGTTCCGCACGCTCCCGGGGCAGCGGCTCCGGTTCGCGGGGCTCCGGCGCCGGTCGCGTGGGCGGCGTCGTCGGCCGATCGGCCGGCAGCGCCGGCAGCATCCACCCGGTCAACAGCAACACCCACAGGACCGCCCGCAAAATCCGGGCGCCCCGCCCGAGGGAACCTGTCCTGCCGACCGCTGCCACGGACTACTCCTCGGGGCTTTCGGTCACCGCGTTGTACTTGAGTGTTCGCTTGTTCTCCGGCAGCGGCGAGAGCATGGCCGTGATCCGGTTGCCCATAATCCTGGGTTCGAAATCGGAAGTCCCGATATGGGTCAAATCGTTCATCGCCCGCTTCATCGTTTCCATGGCCAGATCCTTGAACTGGTTCTCACGGCCCCGAAGGGTCAGCGTGAGTTTGACCTTGGCCCCTTTATCCAGGAATTCCTCCGCGTGCCGCAGCTTGGTGATGTAATCGTGCTGCTCGATCCGGACCCTGAATTTCACCTCTTTGATTTTGCTCGCCGTGGCTTTGTTGTCCTTGGACTTCTTGCTCTGTTCGTACATGAACTTGCCGAAGTCCAGGATCCGGCAAACCGAGGGCTTGGCCTGGGGGGCCACTTCCACGAGGTCCAGACCGAGCTTCTTAGCCAGGTTCAGCGCATCTTTGGTCGGCATCACCCCCAACTGCTGGGCGTCGGGGCCGATGACCCTGACTTCACGTAAACGAATCCGTTCGTTTTTGCGATATTTCGGTGAGCGAGTGTTGCGGAAGTTTCGTCCGTGATGTCTGGGATGAGCCATTAAAATCTATCTGTATTCCTCGTAATTCCCTACTCTGAGCCCAAAACCCGGGAAATTTCAACTCTTTTCCCGAATCGGACCGCCGGTTTCGTTCCCGGGGCGGTGGTTTCCTTTTTCAAATGCTGAAACTCTCCCCGCAGGAACAACTTGCCTTGGCGTTGGGATTGGAGAATTCAAACCCGCCGCCGATCATGGCGTGCGAATAATCGAGCACCGTCCCTTTGAGGTAAAGCGCGCTTTTGCTGTCGACCAGCACCGCGACCCCGGCGCTCCGCACCAGGATGTCGCCACGTTTGCCCTCCGGGACAAACTTGAGGCGATAGGACAGGCCGTTGCACCCGCCGCCGCTGATTCCGACCCGAAGGTAGGCGGCGTCGCCTTCGCGCTTCAACAGTTCCAGAACCTTGGCTCCGGCGTCTTCGGTCAGGCGAACGAGCCGCTCGTCGGCTTCGCGAACACCTTCAGGCAATGCGGTTGAGGAAAGTACAGACATCAAGGGACTCAATTAATCAGCAAATCGCCCCGGATTCAAGAGCGCGATGAAACTTCCCGGCTGAACCGGTCGGCGAGATCGATGGCCCGGGAAAAACTCTCCGCCTTCGCGACTCCCTTTCCCGCAATGCCGAAAGCCGTGCCGTGATCGGGACTCGTCCGCAACCAGCGGAGGCCCAGGGTCAGGTTAACCGCCGCATCGAAATCAACGGTCTTGAGCGGGGCGAGTCCCTGGTCGTGATAGAGGGCCACAACCGCGTCGAATTCGCCCTGAAGCGCCCGCCAGAAAACCGTGTCCCCCGGCAGGGCCGGGGAGAGGCCCGGCACCTCGCCGCGCAGTTCCGCCAGCAGGGGATCGATCCAGCACTTTTCTTCTTCGCCGAGAACACCCCCCTCCCCGGCGTGAGGATTGAGGCCGCACACCGCCACCCGCGGCTCCCCGACCCCGCAGCGTCGGGCCAGTTCCGCCGCGGCCCGCACCGCGCGCGACAACCGCTCCGGGTTCAGGGTTCGGGGCACGTCGGCCAGGGGTACGTGCCAGGTGGCCAGGGTCAGGCGCAGACGGCGTCCGCAGAAGGCCATCACCGGCTCCCCTCCCCAGCGCGCACCGAAAAACTCGGTTTGTCCGGGGTATGGGAATCCGGTCATGCCCAGCCATTCCTTGCTGACCGGGCCGGTCGCAGCCGCCCGGTAAGCCCCCGTCCGGCACCCTTCCGCCACCCGCTCCAGGCATTCGACGGCCACCCGCGCCCCTTCCAGCGTCGGGACCCCCGCTTCCGCGGCGAAGGACGCGGCCCCCGCCTCCTCGGTCGCAAAGGCCCCGAACTCCCCCATGCGCCGCAGCCAGTCGCGCGGGCCCACCAGGACCACCCGGCGCGACGCGTCCGGCCGGGCACGGGCCCATGCCAGAAGCACTTCCGGACCGACCCCCGCCGGGTCCCCACACGTCACCGCCACTTTTGTCATCGATTCCCGGTTGCTCAACTTCCCTTTCCCGCGGCCGGCTCAGGGCGCGGCGAACCCCCGGGTCCCCTCGCCGAAAAAGGCGAGGAACCGCCGGACCAGGTCGACCGCCGTTCCTTCCCCTTCCAGCCGCCGCCGGGCTTTCTCCCGGATGTTCCCCGGCTCGGTATAAAGGTCCCGGTAGGTTCGCTTGAAGATTCCAATTTCCTCGGCCGACAAGCCGCGGCGCCGTAAACCGACCAGGTTCGGCCCCACCAAATGGTTTCGATCCACCACCGAAAGCCCCGGTGGAATATCCTTTGTTATCGATGCGTTGCCGCCGACCATCACCGCCTCGCCGATCCGGCAATACTGGTGAATCCCCGCCCCTCCCCCGATAAAGGCATACGCCCCGACGCGGACGTGGCCGGCGAGCAAGGCCCCGTTCGCCAGCACCACGCCCTCCTCCAGCCGGCAATCGTGGGCGGCGTGAGAGAACGCCATCATGTAGACCCGCTCCCCCAGCCGGGTGACGCCACCCTCGCGGAGGGAACGGTTCACCGTTACGCCTTCCCGCAAGACACTTCCCGCTCCAATCACCACGCGGGAGGGAATGCGTGGATCGAATGTCAAATCCTGCGGTTCCCCTCCGATGACCGCCCCGCTGAAAACACGCACGTCCTCGCCGAGCTCGCTCCCCGAACGCACCACCGCGTGGGCGTCCAATCGACACCGCTCCCCGAGGGTCACTCCCGCTTCAACAATACAGTAGGGCCCGATGACGCAATCGGCCCCCAGTGACGCGTTGCTGTCGATAATCGCCGTGGGATGGATCTCACTCACGGCGGGAAGCATGGAGATTTCCGAACAAATTGGAAACGGAAAAACCGCCGCGCGAACCGCGCCCGCCGCCCCCGGCGGCCTCTACTCCACTTTCGCCACAATCCAGTCCACCCGAACCGTAATCTCATCCCCGGTCCGGATCATGCCGCCCATCGCCCGGGGCGGATCGATTTCGAAATCCGTCATCTTCATCTCGACCTTCCCGGAAAACTTCAGCCGCCCGGATTCGAGCTCGGTCACCGTCACGGGCACCGCGACGTCCCCGGTAACCCCGGCGATGGTGAGCTCGCCCTCGGCGACAAAATGGCCCCCTTCTTCGTCGCCGCCCCCGGGCTCGGCCCAATCGAGGCTCTTAAGCTCAAAAACGATCTGCGGGTGATCCTCCACCTGGAGCTTCTCATACATGATGTTATCCATCCGGTCGCTGTACGGACGGCCACCCCGGAAACTGCGCAACTCACCGGACGGCACAGCCAGTTGCCCCTCCACCGGAAGCGCGTCCGTTTCGCCCGCTCCCCCGGACGCGGTCACAGGGAACCCCTCACCCAGCCGCACCGTGCCTTCGATACTGCGTCCCCGCACGGTCCACGGGTGGAGGGTGGAGGTGCCCTCGATGAGCACCTCGCTGCGCGATTCCTCGCAGGTCCCGTACTCGATCCACGAACCCGCCATGGCGTTCGTTCCCGCCATGACGGCAATGCCGATGGACAGGACTCCCAATCGTTTCGTAAGCGCTTTCATCGTTCGCATCCTTTTTCTATGGTAATGGGGGCGTTTATCCCACCCTTCGCGTTTCCAGCATTCCGTAGGTCAACGGTTCGACCTCCCGGCCTTCGCCCGTGGTGACTTTGCGAGTTTCCGGGTCGAAGAGGCACATGATATTGAGCCGCTCCGACATCTCCGCGAGAGCGAAAACGGTATCCATCCTCACCGCCACCTCCGGACCGGCGGTCGGTTCACCCCCTTGACGAATACACTCGATCCAATCGCGTATGTGCATCTGCAGGGCATTCCGGTAGGTGAAGCCGGTTTCCGTCAATGGATCCACCTCTTCGACAAAGGGCCGTTCCGGATTCACCGTGAGCCGGTCGGCCCCGATCGACAGGGTGGCGTGATGCCCCCTTATGATGTCGGGAACGCCCTGCTCATTAACACTGCTGCCCAAAAGCATCAGGGAAAGACCACTGGGAAATTCCGCCACGATTTGCAGGTTGTCCGGGATATCCCGGTCCGTCTGGATCTTCCGCGTGCCGATACAAACCACCCGGCTCGGAAACTCCGGAGTTCCCGTCGCGATCATCATCGGCCCCACCCGGTGCGGCAGGAGGTCACCCATAATGCCGGTCGAATAGGGATAATACTTGCGCCACCGAAAGAAATGATCGGCGCTGAAGGGACGCTGCGGGACCGGACCGAGCCAGGCGTCCCAATCCACACTGTCCCGGGTAAGATCCGGGTCGATGGGCACATTCCACTCCCCGCGCGTCCCGGAGTTCCGCATGTACGATGCCTGGGCCAGCACCAGCGGACCGATTCCGCCTTCCCGGACGATCTCGCCCGCCCGCTGCCACCGGGGATCCGAAGCCCATTGCATGCCGACCTGCAGCTTACGTCCCGTTCGTTTCGCCGTGTCGTAGATATCGAACGCCTCGTGCAGGTAACGGGTCATCGGCTTTTCCACGTAAACGTGTTTCCCCGCCTCCATCGCCTCGATGGTGATCCGGGCATGGGTGTGGGTCGGGGTCGCGACGAGCACCGCGTCGATGTCATCGCGCTCCAGAATACGCCGGTAATCGGTGTAGGCGCCCGACTCGGGAAGCTCCGCCGTGGCACGGGCCTGCTCCAGGCGCTTGCTCCACAGGTCGCAAACGGCGGCCACGTTCACGTTGCCGCCGATGGCCTTCAAGGCGCGAAGCAACGCCATGCCCTGGCTTCCGTGCCCGATGGTCGCCACGGTCAGGGACTCACTCGAGGCCGACGCGCGCCCCGCGGCACCGGCAGCCGACGTCGCCGTCCGTGCTCCGGTCTCGCCGCGCAGGACGCCGCCCCAAAGGGGAACCCCGGAGAACAAGGCCGCCGCCGCCGCCGATTTTTTAATGAAGCCGCGCCGGGTTTCCTCCGACATGCCTTGTGGGAAGGAATGCTCTTTCATAGTTCTTTCAGTTCCGGGTGTTGAGGTTTGCAGACCTCGTTCAGGAGATTTTAAACCAGTCGTCCGCGAAATCGATCCGGCTTCCGGATACGACCGCCTCATTGGCTTTAATGGCTAAGACCGCCGCCTCCAGCCCCTCGCGGTAACCCGCGTGCGGGGTCAGTTCCTCGTGGATACACTCGATAAAATCGTCCAAAGCGGCGTAAAGCGGCGTCTCTCTTTCCACCTCCGTTTCCGCCAAATCGACGCCGTCCTCCACCAACTCGGTGGCGTCGGCCATAAGCGAGATGCCGGTATCCTGGAAGAAGCGTTCGGTACGGGCGTAAACCTCCCAACCCAGCAGCGGGGCGTCCGCCTCACGAAACATCCACGCCCTCGTGTCGGCCACCAGGATGGCGCTGTCCGAGCCACAGAAAAGGTCGTAGGGCCCCTCGTAGGAATTCCCCAGGGTGCAGCTCAAATCGTAGTGGATCCCGTCGGGAAACTCGAATACCGCCTGGACCGTGTCGGGGACCTCGCGCCCGTCGCGCCACACGGTCACGCCGCCGAATCCGGTCACCGCCTTCGGCCGCCCGCCCATGAACCAGGTCGCCACATCGATGTGGTGAATGCCGATTTCGCCGATCAGGCCGGTCGATATTTCCGGTTGCAACCGCCAGTTGAGCTCCGCTTCCCGCTCCGGGGTCGCCCCCATCCGGCGCCAGCTCTCCTTGCGCCGCCACTGGGACCGCGCCAGGGCCAGGGAACCGCACGCGCCCGTTTGCATAAAGGTGTCGACGAAGCGGTGCTGCGGCTCGGCCCGGGCCTGCAGGCCCGCCTGAAAGACGCGCCGATCCTCGAACCGCTTCGCCGCTTCCGCGATGGCCCGCGCGTCTTCGATCGAGGCGGCCAGGGGCGCCTCGCAGTACACATGTTTCCCCGCTTCCAGGGCGGCCACGGCAATCTCACGGTGCCGGTGCGACGGGGTCGCGATAAACACCGCCCCGATTTCACGATCGTCCAGGGCCTCCCGGTAATCCTCCACCGTCGCGACCTCGGGAAAATCACGCCGGACCCGCCGGAACGCACCCGGGTAATGGTCGCACGCCACCCTCAGCCGGGCGCCGGAAACCCGGCCCAACTCCGCCATGATTTCCCGTCCCCAGACCCCGGCGCCGATTACGGCGCAACCCACCTGCGGGCCCGGGCGCTCGCGTTTATCCGGTTTCACCACGGAGTTCAGGGCGAGGACGTTGGCCCCGCCAAAAAGAACCCCGAGCGCCCCGAATGAACCGCTCTTCAGGAAATCCCGCCGCCCGACATTGATCGTTTTGTGTTTCATTCCCCCGGTGCGATCCAACGCACATTCCGAGTGTTAGTACTCCCGCCTTTCCTACGCATCTATTGTAATTCAACCGCGGGGGGAAAACACGGAGAACCGCATCTACATAAGTATTTATAATGCCATAGATATTTTATAATAAGTCATACTAATCTATTGGATTCGGTGCCGTCACCCCGTCCGGGCTCCCCATTGCCACCGCGACACCAAACCGGCGGGTCGAGCGAAACCGGCGTTCCACCCGAACGGTCGTAACCGCTCGGTTTCGCTTCGCCTTCTCCCGACCTTCGAGTATACTGTTCTTTCTTTGATCCGGCCATGTACTCGTGGGAATTTTTTATCTACGCGCTGGTTTTCCTCTTTGTCATCGTCGACCCGGTTTCGACCGTACCCATATTCCTGGGGATGACCCCCGATGATACCCCGGCCCAGCGCGCCCGAATGGTGCGGGTGGCGTGCATCGTCAGCACGGCCGTGCTTCTTTTTTTCTCCGTGTGCGGAATTCTCCTGTTCTCCTACCTCGGGATCACCCTGCCGGCGCTGAAAGTGGCCGGCGGCATCCTGCTTTTCGCCATTGCCTTCGACATGCTCATGGCCCGCGAATCAACCGGCAGGATTTCCTCCGACGAACGGGAGGCCGGGCGGGCCAAGGACGACGTGGCGGTCACGCCTCTGGCCATCCCCCTGCTCGCCGGCCCCGGCGCCATCTCCGCCGTGGTCATTCTCCACGGGCAGGCCGATAGCTGGCCTCAAACCGGACTTCTCTACCTGGCGCTCACGCTGGCGATGGGGACCTCCTACCTTATCCTGCACGCCTCATGCCGGGGTGCGGCCTGGTTGAATCCGCTTGTTATGCAGGTGCTGCGTCGGGTCAGCGGCCTCGTTCTCGCCGCCATTTCCATTCAATTCGTCCTCGATGGCCTGCGGGAATCGCGGGTTTTCGTCGGGCCCCTGATGGAAACGCTGCCGTAAAACGCGGTCTCGCCCTCACCTCCCGCATTGCATCCTCCACCCACTTCGTTTAGGGTCCTGACCGGCGCGGATCAATCCGCTCTCGACACACAAAGCCGGCGACAGCGGCAGCAAAACCATCACGGCAGTTGAACCATCCATGGAAGTAAAAATTCACAACGATATCACCCCGCAGCTTCGCGCGCCCATCATGGTAGCGGGCTGGCCCGGAATGGGCAACGTCGGGCTGGGTGCGGTCAATTACCTTCGCCGCCAACTGAATGCCGAGGCGTTCGCCGAACTCGACATGAGCGAATTGTTCGCGCCGGAAGCCGTGGTGGTCAAGGACGGGATCGCCGGCTCCTTTTCCGACCTCCCCTCCCACACCTTCTACTACGTCAGAGAACCGGAACTGATCATCTCCGAGAGCGCCGCCCAGGTGGCGGGCCCCGGCGGCGTCAACATCATGAGCAAAATGCTCGACCTGGCCGAGAAGCTCCGGGTGCAAACCATCTACACCGGTGCCGCGTTCGCCGTGCCCACCGAGCACCGGGAACCGATCCGGGTCCTGTGCGCGGCGAATCGCACGCCGGTGCGCGATCAGCTCGCTGCGGGGAACGTCGAGGTCCTGACCCAGGGACACATCTCCGGAATGAACGGCCTGCTCCTGGGTTTCGCCGGCCTGCGCCGGATCGATGCCGCCTGCCTCCTGGCTACCATGCCTCAGTACGCCGTCAATATGCCCAACCCGAAATCGTCGAAGGAGATCATCAACGTCTTACGAAAATTCCTGCAGGTGGACCTCGACCTGTCGGAGATCGATCAGGCGATCGATAAGACCGATCAAATGATGGAGGCGATTGAAACCCAGATCCGGACCGCATTCGCGCAAATGGAACCGGAGACCGAGGAAACCACCGAGCTCGGGCAGGTGGAGGAGGAAAAGGTGCCGCAATACGTGATGCAGCGGATCGAGAAGCTTTTTTCCGAAGTTCAGCAAACCCGCTCTCAAGACAAGGCGACCGAGCTGAAAAAGGAACTCGATAAATGGGACCTCTACCGTTTCTACGAAGACCGGTTCCTCAATCTCTTCAAGAAGCCCCACGACAAAAATCCGGATGTCTAGATCGTGGCACGGCCGGGAGGAACACGGCTCGATCGCCGTGTATGGCCCCCCGCCGGACGAATTCGGAAGGCGCCCCGCCTGACCCGGGTCAGGCGGGGGCCATCCGCCTTAGATGTGAATCGCCTCGCCCGAAACGGCGGCCGCCGCCTCGGCCAGTCCCTCGGAAAGGGTCGGGTGAGCGTGAATCGAGGCGTGAACCTCTTCCACCGTGGCTTCGAGGTTCATCGCGAGCCCGTACTCCGCGATTAGCTCCGTGGCCTCCGCCCCGAGTATATGCACGCCGAGGATCTCGCCGTCTTTTTCCGCGCTCAGAACTTTGATAAACCCTTCGGCACTGCCCGATGCCACCGCTTTTCCCGAGGCGGTAAACGGAAATTTGCCCACCTTGTAAGCGATGCCCTTTTCCTTGAGCGCCTGCTCCGTAAGACCCTGACTCGCGACCTGGGGCTGGCAGTACGTGCAGGCGGGAAACAGGGTGACACGGCGCGGTTTCCCGGCCCCGAACATGCCGTTGACCGCCTGAACCGCTTCGTAGGTCGCCGTATGGGCAAGCCAGGGCGGGCCGATGACGTCCCCGGCACCGTAGACACCCGGCACGGACGTTTCATACCGGTCGCCGACCTTGACGTAGCCGCGGTCGTCCAACGCCACCCGAACCTTGGGTGAAAGCGCATCATCCACATTCGGAACCACCCCGATCGCCAGCAGCAGGGCCTCGGTCTCGGCCTTGGTCTGCTTTCCCTTTTCCGGAGTCAGGGTGTACTTTACCCCGCGCTTAAGCACCTCCACATTTTCCAGCTTGGTGGCGGTGTGGACGTTGATTCCCTGTTTTTTAAAACTTCGCTCCAGCAGGCGCGAAACCTCCTGATCCTCCTGAGGCAGCAACTGGGGCAGCATCTCCACCAGGGTCACCTCGCTGCCCAGGGCATTAAAGAAGTAGGCGAACTCCGCCCCGATCGCCCCGGCCCCGAGGATGGTGATCGATTTCGGCAGCTTCTTCGGAACGAGCGCTTCCCTCGAGGTCATCACCCGTTCACCGTCCACTTCGACTCCCGGAAGTCGCCGGGCCCGGCAGCCGGTGGCAATCAAGGTGTTCTCGGTTTTGAAGAATTTGCCCCGCTCCGGCCCGTCAGTCACCTCGATCATTCCCGGGACATTGATGCGGCCCGTTCCCACGACATACTCGACCTTGTTCTTCTTGAACAGGAATTCGATCCCCTTGGCCATTTGGTCGGACACGTTTCGCGAGCGGGCGATCACCTTTTCGAAGTCGAACGAGGGCTTCTGGCAAGAGAGGCCGAAGTCCTCCAAATGGTGGAGCTTGCGGTAGAGCTCCGCCGTCTTAAGCAGCGCCTTGCTCGGAATGCACCCCCAGTTGAGACAGGTACCGCCCGCCCGCTCGCCCTCGATGCAGACGACTTTCTTCCCCAACTGTCCCGCCCGGATCGCCGCCGCGTATCCGGCCGGACCACCGCCGAGCACCACAAGATCATAATTCGCGTTTTCCGTCATAGTCGTTTCAGGTTGTTTAAACAGGCCCCCATCCTGAAATTCGGTGCAAAAAGCACAACCTTATACTTCAGGTCCGCCGCATGGCGCCTTCATATATCGATGACATCATCGTCTTTGCGGCCCTTTTGCCCAGGCCGGCCCGGCCGGCCGTGCCGCATGGTCGCCCGGTAAGAGAGCTCCATCGGCATGAGCACATTGATCAGCAACCCCACCAGGCTTATAACAAGCCCCCCCAGAAACGCCGATCCGAAACCGGAGACATCAAAACCGGGCACCAATTGGCCGGCCAGAAGCAGGAGGACCGCGTTGATCAGGAGGATGCCGAACCCCATGGTCAGGACGATAAAGGGCAGCGCAAACAGGACCAGAAGGGGTTTGAGAACAGCGTTCAACAGGCTCAGGAGAACGACCACCAGGACCAGGGTTCCCACCGTGTCGTAAGCGATCCCCGGCACAATCGCGGCACCCATGAGGACCCCCACCGCCAGAAGCAGCCAGGACTGCAGCAGCCGAAGGACCGGCTGGCGCACTGTCGCCGTTTTTCTTTCCATAAACCTGTCCCGATCCTCGTGCTTGTTGGGAGATTTGGCAAATGTATCCCGCAATCGCTCCCGGTTGCCGCACCGGCCAACCGGGCCAACCGGCGGATCGGTCAGCCGATACGGATGAGAGTCCCGCCACCCCCCGGGCGCCCGGAAAACAAGGCTGGCGGGGACGACGGGGCCTACTCGGCGGGACGCCAATCGATCATTTCGAGCTGGAGATAATCCTTGCCGTTGTACGTGTTGCGATAGATCCGGAAAACGAAGTCCAGCGGTGTATGCAGCGGCGGCAGGGAGTCGGCTTTTTTCCACGCCACGCCAAAAATGCGGCGGCCGCTGCGGTTTTCGATCTGAAAGCGGTAGTGGATGTCCTGGAACACCCGGGGCGGGCTGTCCAGCCGGATCCCACGGACCCCGAACAACGGCTCCGGATTTCCCTGGCCGAACGGGTACAGCAGGTCCAGTTCCGCCAGCAGGTCCTCGTCGATATCGTCCAGATCGATCCACGCCGCGATTTCAATTTCCGGGGCGGGAATGCCGTCAGCGTAAAGATCGCCCACCGCTCGCGCAAAACGTTCCTGAAACACCGGCACGTTCTCCGGCCTCAACGACACCCCCACCGCGGCGGGGTGACCGCCCCAGTTCTCCAGGAGATCGTCGCACTGCTCCAGGACCTTGACCAGGTTCAAACCCTTGATTCCGCGACCGGACCCCCGGGCGAGAACGCCCTCGTTTCCCAGGACGATCGCCGGCCGATTGTACCGGCGGGCCAACCGGCTTGCCACGATGCCGACCACCCCCGGGTGCCAGTCCTTGTCATAGAGCACGATGCCGGGCAACCGGTCGACGTGCTCGCCGATACTCCGGTCCGCCTCCTCGACGATCCGGCGCTCGATATCCTGGCGCTCGCGGTTGTAGTCGTCCAGTTGCCGGGCCGTTTCCAGGCAAAAGTCGAAATCCCCGCTGAGAAACATGCTGACCGGAAGGGTGGCGTCAGCGAGCCGGCCACAGGCGTTGATCCGGGGGCCCAGCCGAAACGAAATGTCCACCGGCCGGACGGGATCCCCCTCCCGAACCCCGGCAACCTGCAGGAGCGCCCGCAAACCGTGACTGCGGGACTCGTTCAGAGCCGTCAGCCCGTGACGGGTCAAGATGCGGTTTTCCTCCCGCAGGGGCACCAGGTCGGCAATGGTTCCCATGGCCACCAGGTCCAGGTAGCTTTTCAGTTCGATCTTCCAGCCGTGCGGATCGTCCCGCTGCCGAAGCTCTTTCAGAATGCCGTGGGCCAGCTTGAAGGCCAGGCCGACCGCACTGAGATGGGTCCAGGGATGCTCCGCCTCCGGGTGCAGGTGGGGATTGACAATCAGGCAACCCTCCGGAATCCCGTCCACCGCCCGGTGGTGGTCGACAATGATCAGTTCGACCCCGCGCGACTGAAGCTTCTCGGCTTCCGCGCGGGAATTGGTCCCGCAGTCGACCGCGACCAGCAGATCGGGACGGTTGTCGGTCAAAACCCGCTCGACCGCCTGCGCACTCAATCCGTAGCCTTCCTCCATGCGCCGGGGCACGACGTATCCGGGCTCCATGCCCATCTGCCGCAGCACCGCCACCAGGAGCGCGGTGCTCGTCACTCCGTCAACGTCGTAATCGCCGAAAACCACCACGTGCTCACCCCGGTCCCGTGCCCGGAGGATGCGTTCGGCCGCGGGTCTCAGGTTTGGAATCAGGAAAGGGTCGTCGAGCCTTTTCAACATGGGACGCAGAAACCCTCGAAGCTCATCGATATCACGGATATCGAGCCGATTGATGATTTCGGCCAGTATCGGACTCACCCCGAGCTCACGGCTCAGGGTCTTGATTCGTTCCTCCTCCATGGGAACGTATTTCCAATACATGCTTTGCTCTGACGAAATCGTCGCCTTCAAAAATTATTTTGCTCGCTGATATCGAATTTGAACCTCTCCGCCCCATTCGATTCCCAAAACATTACCATCACGGAATGGCCGATCCTGGGGGGAATCACAGATCGCTCCGCACGCAACGGGATGGGCTGGGAGATTCGAACTTCCCGGACTATTATTGCAATGACGTCGAATTGACAACAAAAACCATGCCCCGCGGCGACGCAACGGGCGGAAATCCGCCCGGTCGGGGCGTAAAAATCCGGTAAAAGCGCCCGCCGCGGATCCGCCCCGCGCCCGCCGGTCTACTTCCCGGCGTTCCGCACCTA
This sequence comes from Verrucomicrobiota bacterium, assembly GCA_003565135.1. Classification (GTDB taxonomy): domain Bacteria; phylum Verrucomicrobiota; class Verrucomicrobiia; order Opitutales; family T3Sed10-336; genus PXDC01. The sequence goes on along the minus strand of PXDC01000252.1, from coordinate 4,932 downwards.
CCGCGCCGCCTTGGTGGACGACGACCATTCGTAGTTCGGGAGCACGTCCCGACGCTCTTCCACGTGACGCCGATCACCCTTGTGCCACCAGAAGAATACCGGACTGGCGATAAAGATGGATGAGAACGTCCCGGTCAGAATCCCCACGATAAAGGTGAATGAAAAGTCGTTGATCACACCGCCGCCGAAGATATACAGCGCCGAGGTCGCCAGGAGCGTGGTGACGCTGGTAATGATGGTGCGCGGCAATACCTTGTTGATCGACTTGTTAATGATATCCTTGAGGGAAGAGTTCGGATCCAGCCCGAGTTCCTCCCGCATACGGTCGAACGCCACAATGGTGTCATTGATCGAATACCCCGCGACCATCAGAATCGCGGCGACCATCGGCGCCGAAAGCTGACGGCCGCTCAGCACAAAAATCCCGATTACCATGAGCAAATCGTGCACCACGGCCGCGACCGCGCCCACACCGTAACCCATTTCGAAACGCAACGCCACATAAAGCAGGATTCCGATCAGCGCGACCCCGATGGCAATGAAGGCATTGCGCTGAATTTCCGCACCCACGGCCGGCCCGATACGGTTCTCCCCAACCACCGTCAGCCCGGCCCCGGGGAACGCTTCGTCCAGTGCCGCAAATACTTCCGTTCCCCGGTCCGGTTCGGTTTGCAAACGCAGCGTAACGCGATCCTCTCCGATAAGGCTCTGGTAAACGGGCAAGACCTCCCCGAGGTTGTTCTGCGCCGCGACCTGCTCGATGTCGATCGTCGACAACCGCTCGTCAAACTGGATAATCAGCTCGTCGCCCCCGGCGAAATCAATTCCGTAAATCCGGTCGCCTTTGTAAACGATCACCCCAATTCCCATGAGAACAATCGCCCACGAGGTGGCGAACGCGATTTTTCTGTATTTCAGAAAATCGATCTTCGAATCCTGAAGCACCGACAGCATCGAGAGTTTTTTCAGAAACCCGCTGTTGACCATGACCTCCAGGAAAAAGCGGGTTATGACAAGCGCGCCGAACATCGAGGTGAAAACCCCGATGGCCAGCGTCACCCCGAAACCCTTGACCGGGCCGCTCCCGAAGTAAATGAGGATGCCCGCCGTCAACAAGGTGGTGATGTTCGCGTCCACAATCGCCGAAAGAGCTTTCTCGTAACCCGACGTCAGGGCGGTGGACAGCTTTTTACCGAGTTTCAACTCCTCCCGTATGCGCTCGAAAACCAGGATATTCGCGTCCACCGCAATACCCATGGTCAGGACGATTCCCGCTATGCCGGGCAGGGTCAACGTCGCGCCCAGGCTGGACAACACCCCGAGGATTATGACCAGGTTCAACCCGAGTGTAATGCAGGCCACAATTCCCGCGAACATGTAGTAGGCGATCATGAACGCGATCACGAGAAGCGCTCCGTAAAGCGCGGCATTGACTCCCTGGCGGATCGAATCCTCCGCCAGCGTCGGCCCGACTTCGTACATCTCCTCCAGTTCCAGAGGCAGGTCCAGGGGGTTGTTCAACACGTTGGCCAGTTCCTCGGCTTCGCGTTGCGTGAACCGTCCCGTGATGGTGGCACGCCCGCCCCGGATCTCCTGGCGGACGGTCGGCGCGGAATACAGCTGCCCGTCCAGGACAATCGCCAACTGACCGATGCTTCCGGGACGGTTTTCCTCGGAGATTCGCCGGGTCAGGTCGGCAAACCGGCGCCCGCCCTCGGAATCGAATTCGATAATGACCTCGTACCCACCCGTCATCTCGGCCATGGATACGAATGCGTTCGTCACCCGTTCGCCCGTCAGTTCGGGAATGCGGTGCACAAAATAAGGAATCTCCTCAACCTCCCCCTCTTCGTTGTAACGCTCGAGCGTAAGGAGCCTGTAATTGGGTGGTTGCTGGTCCTCCGGCGTGGTCCTCGGGTCGAGGTCGCGGTGAACCATGCTGAACTCAAGGAGCGCCGGCTTGGAGAGTTCATCCGCCGCGTCGGGATTGTCACGCGTCGTCAAACCGGGTAACTGCACCTCAATGCGGTTTTCCCCCACCGGTCGAATCACCGGCTCGGCCACACCCAGACCGTCGGCGCGGCTGCGGATGATTTCGATCGCCTTCTTGAGCTGGTCTTCGCGCTGGCGCGGATCCACATCGTCCCCCGGATCCGGTGCCCGGAGAATGAAAGCGACCCCGCCCCGCAAATCGAGGCCCGGTTGCAGCTTGGGCTGGGATCGCCGGAGCAGCTCCGCCATCAGAATGTCGTTTCGTCGATCGACATTGACCAGGCTCCTTTCCAGCGGGATATGGGGAAAAAAGCGCGAGATATCGATACCGTCCTCGCTGGCGATTCGCTTCATCGCCATAAATACGCTGGGCTGTTCACCCGCTTCCACTTTCCCGCGGGCCTGTTCCATCAGCTCCTGAAACGCATCCTCATGGGCCGAAACCTGTTCGGTAATATAGTCCTCGAACGGGGTGTCGCGCAGGGGTATCAGGTTGACGATCGCCCAGGTCACCACCAGCGAGGCGACGATGAGCTTCCAGTAAATGCTGCCTGTCATAAACGTGCTAAAAAAAGGGGTTAGGAGGATTTCTTCTCCACACTTTGAATAAAACTCTTGCTGACTTCCACCTTCGTGTTATCGGCGATCTTCAACACAAACCGGTCGTCCTTGACATTGGTGACAACGCCATAAATGCCGCCCGCCGTAAGCACTTCATCGCCGCTCACGACTTTCGAAATCATCGTTTGCAGATCCTTCTGCCGCTTCCGGTGCGGAGCCACAATGAGGAACCACATCGCGGCAAAAATCAGTCCCCAAATAAGGATAACCATGCCGAAACCGCCTCCTTCAGTGCCCCCCTGCGCCATTATTATTCCTGCAGCCATAGTCGTCAACGTCGTCTCCATCACACAATTGCTCTCTTGAAAAAAGCCCAATCAACGCCAGCACCCCTCAAAAAGCAAGCCCATTCCTTTTTGACTCAAATACCGCGCAAATTCTCCCGACCGAGGGTCCCATCTTCCTTCGATGCGGGCCACCCGGCAGCTCCGCGGCGCGGAAACGGGGTCCCGACCGGGACCGACACGGCAAATCCGGGGAACGTTCCGCCGCGGGCGGTTTTCGGGCGGCCGAAATCCCCGCGCAGGTTTACCTTTGCCCCTTTGTCGCGGGGGACTTACACACAAAATTGATGAAACTGAAAATCCAGATCAGCGCCGGACTGTTGTCACTGGCCGCCGGCCTCATCCTGTTCGCCTACTACGGCACCAGGGAACGTCCCGCCGGCGAGAGCGCGACCCCGGAAGCCATGCAACTGGCATTCCGGCATGACCTCGCCACCATTGCCGGCCTCGTACTCGTATTCCTCGGAATCGTCCTCGCCCTATCCGGTGCGGTCAAGCACTGGAATGGGCAGAAAAACACCCTGACTGACTGACAAAACCGGCGCGGGAGCGGTACGCAGTGCCGTATTCGCCCCGCCCCGAGCCCGTGGGGTCCCGGAACGCCGGTCGGATTTTTTTCGGAGAAATCGAGCCGGCCGGGGAGAGCCGTGTTCACTCAATCCCTCAGCAGTGCCGCTACGGCCTGAGCGAGGGTTTCCGTATGGGAGAGGCTTATCCATACCCTCGATGCCCCGACTTCGCGCAAGAGAGCCTCGCCTTTTGTGTCGAGGCGGATGTGGGGTTCCCCCCGGCTGCCGTTGTAGACGGAAACCGACTTCCATCCCAACAGGGCCCCGATTCCCGTTGTAAAGGCCTTGGAAACGGCCTCCTTCGCCGCAAACCTCGCCGCCAGATGCTTATGCGGGTGTTTCATTTCCAGGCAATAATCCAATTCCTCAGCCGTGTAGACACGATGGAGAAACCGGTCCCCCTGGCGAACCATGACACGCCGGATTCGGTCGACGTCGACGATATCCGTCCCCAACCCCACCACGTAGCCCCCTGCCGGCAATTCCAAAGCCATAACGCCCCTGTCTCCCGCTAGGCCATACGACGTTTCATTTCCCGAACCGCTTCCTCAATTCCCGTACTCAGCGATCGGGAAACAATACTGTGTCCGATATTCAACTCGTGAAGATTCGGCAATCTTTTAACTTCCAATATGTTAACATAATTTATCCCATGCCCCGCATTGACCACCAGTCCCGCCTCATGCGCCCGGTCACTCCCGAGTCGCAGGCGCTCCCACTCCGCCGAACGCCGACCGGTGTGGCAGGCATTGGCGTAACATCCGGTGTGCAACTCAATCCACGGGCTTCCCAGTTCGGCCGCGAGCTCGATCTGGCGTTCTTCCGGGTCGATAAAAAGGCTCGTGGGTATCCCCAGTTCGCCTATCGCTTCGACCGCCGCCCGCACCCGCTCCCGGTCCCCCGCGACGTCCAGTCCGCCTTCCGTCGTGACCTCATCGCGCCCTTCCGGCACGAGGCAAACCGAATCCGGCTTCAGGCTTCGAGCGAACGTCAACATGGCCGGCGTACACGCCATTTCCAGATTGAGCCGCGTCGCGATCGAGTCACGAAGTCGTCGGACATCATCTTCCTGGATATGCCTTCGGTCCTCACGCAAATGTACCGTAATCCCGTCCGCACCCGCCCTCTCCGCCAATAAGGCGAGCAAAACCGGATCGGGCTCAATCACGCCGCCGCAGGTTCGCCCGACGTCACGGTACCGGGCCTGTCGAAGGGTCGCCACGTGATCGATATTGACACCAAGGAGAATGGGTTGGGCGCTCATCTTAAATCACTCTTTCTTCGTTGCTCAGAGAACAGAATCAAACGGTCATCGTCCACATAATACCTTAATAATAGCAACTCCGGAGTTTCACCCGAAGACATCCCTGCGCAGGTCCCGCAGCGCGCACAAGCCCGCCCACTCGGCCCCGCGCAGCGCCCGCGCCCCGCTGCGCCGGTTCCGGCCGAAACGCTCGCGGTGGCGC
>PXDC01000212.1 GCA_003565135.1 Verrucomicrobiota bacterium | reverse complement strand
TCCCTGGTTCCGCCAACCAACCACCCGCCCGCCATTGACAATCCTTCACCCCGGGTTAACCAATAAAGCTGCCATGTCGCGAAAAGCCGTTCTCATAACCAATCTTGGTTCGCCGGATTCCACCTCCATCCCGGATGTTCGCCGCTACCTGAAGGAATTTCTCTCCGACGACCGGGTTTTTGACGCCCCGCAGCCCATCAAAAGCTACATCCTTTACTGCAAGGTGCTGCCGTTTCGTCCGAAGAAGACAGCGGAAGCCTACGAATCGATCTGGTCGAAAGAGGGAGCGCCCCTGATCGTCACCAGCCGGAAAGTCCAGCGGCTCCTCCAGGAGAAGACCTCCCTGCCGGTGGAGCTTTCCATGCGCTACGGCAACCCGTCCACCCGCTCCGCCCTGGAACGGCTCGCCCAACAGGGCATCCAGGAACTCTTCCTGGTCCCGCTTTATCCCCATTACGCCATGTCGAGCTATGAAACGGCCGTGGTGGATGTCCGTAAGCTGGCCCGCGAAATCGCCCCGCAAATGAGAATCACGGTGCAGCCCCCATTTTTCCGCGAGCCCGGCTATATTGAAGCCATGTGCCAGCGGATCGCACCGTACCTGAAGGAACACTACGATTACCTCCTCTTCAGCTTTCACGGCATCCCCGAGCGCCACCTGCGCAAAGGCGATCCCTCCAAATCCCATTGCACGATCGTGCCCGATTGCTGCCACAATTGCAGCCCGGTCCAATCGGTCTGCTACCGCGCGCAGTGTCTGCGCACCGTGGAAGAAATCGTCAACCGGCTCGACATACCGGCCACCAGGCACCACATGTCGTTCCAGTCCCGGTTTGGAAAGGAACCGTGGCTCAAGCCCTACACCGACCTCGAACTGGTTCGTCTGGCCCGGGAGGGCGTCAAGCGGCTCCTGGTCGTCACCCCCGCCTTCGTGTCCGACTGTCTCGAAACCCTCGAGGAGATCGGGATCCAGGGCAAGAACGACTTCCTCCAGGCCGGCGGCTCGAGCTTCGAGCTCATTTCCTGCCTCAACGACCATCCCGCATGGATTGATTTCCTGGCCGCACGGGTGGACGCTTTCGAAAAACAGGATGAACCGGGCATGGCGGCCGAGGTCATGTAACCGCCGGTTCGGCCTTACCGTTTGAGCCGCGCGAGGTAATCCTCGAACCGCCGGGCGTCTTCCGGCGTGTCGATTCCGATGGTCGGCTGTTCGGTGAGGGCCACCGCTATGGAATAACCGTTCTCCAGCACCCGCAACTGTTCCAAACGTTCGATCCGCTCGAGCTTGCCCGGCGGCAGGTGGGTCATGACCTTGAGAAAATTCCGCTGGTACGCGTAAAGGCCGAGGTGCCGGTAACAGGCGTGCCCGCGGAACCAATCATCGTCAATGATATCCGCCTCGTCCCGCGGATAGGGAATGGGTGACCGGGAAAAATAAAGCGCCCGCAACTTGTCGTCGAGGACCACTTTGACCTGGTTGGGATCAAAGAAGTCAGTCCTCCGCTCGAAAGGGATCGCCAGCGTCGCCATGGGCGCGTCCTCGCGCACCGCCTCCGCCAGCGACCGTATTTGCTCGCCGGTGACCAGGGGTTCGTCGGCCTGAACGTTGACCACGTATTCCGCCCTCCCCGTCGCATTGGCTTCGGCGATACGGTCCGAGCCGGTCGGGTGATCCGGGGAGGTCATGACGAAGGAATAGCCCCCCTTCCGCAGGATCGCGCCCAACTCGGAATGATCGACCGCAAAATGCAAGGGGATTTCCGGAACCTCGGTCGCGATTCGGTCGGCAACGTGCAGCAGAAGGGGTTTCCCGTCGATCACGTGCAGCAGCTTGCGCGGAAACCGGGTCGACGCCAGGCGCGCCGGAACAATGATGGCGGTGTCGTTCATCCGGTCGAGTCAATCAGATTCCCCTGCGGCGTAAAGGCTTTAGCGGCAGGAATGAACAACGTCGAATGAGCGATCTCGCCGGCGCCGCACCCGCGGCGGGCGAAAGGGCTCCGGCCGGCATGGCGCGGGTTTTTGGGACAGGTACTGTTGCCATCGCCGGCCGTTTCCGCTCAAATCTCCGTTTTCGGCACTATGGACATTATCGGAATCGACGACTGGATCGCCTGGGCGGGCAGGTATACCCGCTTGCCGCGCATGCGGGCCTACCCGGGGCGAAAGCTTCCGCCTTCGTGGCTTCCGTTCTGGAGCCCGGAAAAACCGTCCCTGCTCCTCGAGAGCGGCAAGAGCGGTCGTTACACCGTGCTCGCTTCCAATATCCGGGCCATTCTGACCGGCGGCGAAACCGGAGGCCGTGTCCTGGCCGTTCAGCCGGACGGCGCCCTGCAATCGGTCGAGTCCCTTCCGGGTTCCCCCGTCGAGGTGATTCGCGCCTGGCTCGACCGCCATCGCGGCCCCCGGATCGCGAACGCCCCGCCCTGCTGCGGCGGCCTCGCCGGCATGTTCTCGTACGATCTTGTCCGCACCCTGGAAATCCTTCCGGATAGCGCCCGCGCCGACCTGGACCTACCCCTGTATTCGCTCGCGATCTTCGACGAGGGCTGCCTCTACGATCACCGGGAGGAGATCCTCTACTCGGTCGCCTGGACCCACCGCCCCGCCAATCCGGCGAAGGACGCCTCCGAACGCAAGGCCCTCGGGAAACTTTTCGATCGCAGCGAATCGGTGATGGACAAAAACGCGGCGGCCTGGATTGCAGCGGAAACGGGCGACTCCCCCCGGGACGTCCCCCTTCCCTTCCGGACCTCCGGCACCGGAGAACCCGCCTTCTCCCTCGACCGGACCTCGTTTATCGCCGCGGTGCGAAAAATCCAGGAGTACATCGCCGCCGGCGACACCTACCAGGTCAACCTCTCGCTGCGTGAAACCCGTCCCCTTCACGCACCCCCGGAATCGATCTACGAAGCGTTGCGCCGGATCAACCCCTCTCCCTACATGGGGCTGCTCCGATTTCCCGGTTTCACCCTGGTGAGCGGCTCTCCCGAATTGCTGGTCCGTCTTCACGGAGACACCCTGGAAGCCCGCCCCATCGCCGGGACCCGACCGCGCGACCCGGAATCAAGCCGCGACCGGGCGCTGGCGGCAGAGTTGATGGCCCACCCCAAGGAGCGGGCCGAACACCTCATGCTCGTCGACCTCATCCGCAACGACCTCGGTCGCGTCTCCCGGTACGGAACGGTCAAAGTCCGCGATTTCATGGTCCTGGAGGATTATTCGCACGTACGGCACATCGTCTCCCACATCGAAGGCAGGCTGGCGGACGGACGGGACGCCCTGGATGTGCTTGCCGCCACATTTCCGGGCGGCACCATCTCCGGGGCCCCGAAGGTGCGGACCATGGAGATCATAGAAGAGCTCGAACCGGTCCGCCGGGGTCCCTACACGGGCTCGATCGGCTGGATCAATTTCGCCGGGGAGATGGAGCTCAATATCACCATACGCACCCTTCTGGCCACGGGCGGTTATGCCCACGTTCAGGCCGGAGCGGGCATCGTGGCGGACTCCATCCCGGAAAAGGAATACGAGGAATCCCTCAATAAAGCCAAGGCACTCTGGGCGGCGGCCGACGAGGCCGAAGCCAACGCACACCCTCAACACCCCTGAATCCGCAATCTTATGCACCTCTACCTGAACGGCCGGATCATCCCTGAAAACCAAGCATCGATCCCGGTCGGCGACCACGGATTTCTTTACGGGGCGGGATGCTTCGAGACTTTTCGCACGTTCGGCGGGACGCCCTTTCTGCTCGGGGAACACCTGGAGCGTCTGAGCGCCGGCTGCGAACAGATCGGAATTCAAATCCCGGATACGTTTTTGACAATCGGCAACCGGATGTCACCGGTGCTTTCCGAGCTGCTGGCAAAGAACGGCCTTTCCGACGCCGTATTCCGCTACACGGTTTCGGCCGGACCGGCCGCCGGGGGCCTCCCCCGCGAACCCTACACCAACCCCACGGAGCTTCTCGTTCCCCGTCCCCTGCCACCGGACCGGCCCGATCCCGTCGCCCTGCACGTTCTGGCGACGCGGCGCAATTCCCCGGAATTCGAGCCGCGACCCAAGAGCCTCGCCTACCTGAACAGCCTGGCGGGCCACCTGGAGATGAGGGAAAGGGCTATCCCCCCGGGCGACGAGGGCTTGATGTTGACTCCCGGCGGACACCTTTCGGAAGGGGTGACGGGCAACCTTTTTTTCATCGTCGACGGTCACCTGCACACCCCGGCCGCCTCCGCCCACATCCTCTCGGGGATCACCCGTCAGGCCGTACTTGCGCTGGCCGAACAATCCGGCACCAGGATTGGCGAGGACACCTACACCCTCGACCATTTGCTCGGCGCCGAAGCCATCTTCATCACCAACTCCGTACGCGGCCTGTCACCCGTGGCGACCGTTTTATCCGAAAACGGAGAGCTCTTGCGGGAAACCGGTACCGGCTCGCATCCTTTATTCCGGAAACTATGCCGGCTCTACAACGAAAGTCTGCCCTAGATAACCGCCGCGAGTCCTTGCGAATCCGGCCGACATTTTCCTAACATGCATTTTCCGCCAACCCGATCCCCCCGCACCATGAATCAAAACCGGCTCCTTCACCGGCCCCATGCACCCTCGTCGAACACCAGGCACCGGCCGGGCCGGGCATCGCTCCAAGCATGGCTGGCCTTCTTCCTTTTCGCTCCCCTGCTGCCCCTCCAGGCCCAGAAGGTTTTTCCGCGGGAGTACAGCGATGCCGACGTCAACCAGCTCGAAGATTCCGTTGCGTATATCCTGACCCTCTCCGAGGACGAACTTCGCGGTCGCGTTCCGGCGGAGTCGGGGGGAATCTGGTTTACCGATTGTCCCAACTGCGAATTCGGGTCCCAGGACCGGGGACGGTTCGACTGGGAACCGGAGCGTCCGCACGAGATCCGCTGTCGCGGATGCGACGCGGTGTACCCGGGCCACCCCGATTACCCGGACGACCGGTACGTGGAGGTCGACGCCCCCGAAGGCACCCATCGCTTCTCCTACTGGGAGGACCCCGACGGCTACCGGATCTTTTTCCGCGCCCATGCCGACTACCTCCACCGCATGTACCTGGAAAGCCGGATCCGTGATTTGGGCCGGCTCTATACGGCCACGGGCAACGAACGTTACGCCCGACCGGCCGCCATCCTGCTGCGCCGTTTCGCCGAGGTCGTACCCGGCTACGCCTACATCTACGACTTCCCCTATCGCCAAAAACAATTCTCCCCCTACACCAACAATCGCCTTCCCGTGGCCCCGTACCGGACATCCCTTTGGACCCGCTGGGCGTACAACGACATCCCGCGCCCGCTCCTGGAAGCCTACGACGCGCTTTACCACTGGACCGGCTGGGATGACGCCGGCGGCGGGAATACCCGAGAAAAAATCGAAGACGATCTGTTCACCTTCATCGTCGAGTTCGTCCTCGGTTTCGAAGATCCCCTGACCAATATGTCGCCGCGCATCTGGCAGGACGCCATTTACGCCGGCCGCCTTCTCGGCCGCCCCGAATGGGTGCACGAATCGATCCGGCGGTTCGAACGGATGCTGGACGAACAATTCCTGCACGACGGCCACTGGTTCGAAACCTCGCCTTCCTACCACGCCATGACCATCAACGGCATGCGCCGGGTCATGCAATCGGCCGAGGGGTACACAGATCCCGACGGTTACCGTGATGCCGAAACCGGACGCCGGTTCGACAGTCTCGACCTCGCCCGCGACGTCCCTCAATACGGCCTCGCCATCCGGGCGCTGGAACGGTCCCGCCTGCCCAGCGGGCGCCTCCTTCCGGTCAACGACACCTGGGCAGTTCACGGCATGACGCGGGGATCACGGCTGGAACCCCTGGAATCATCCGAATCGCTCCTCATGCCGGGACTCGGGGTCGCCATCCTCGGCGCGGGCAAAGGCGAGAACCAGGTCTTCTCCTATCTGAACTTCACCTCCGGCACCGCCCACAAACAACGCGACACATTATCACTGGGAATGTATGCCCATGGCAGAGAGCTCCTTCCGGACATCGGCTACACCCACACGCGCTACCGCCGTTCCTGGGCTTCATCCATGATGTCGCACAATACAGTGGTGGTGGACGGGCGCGAATCGGAATTCGACGCCGACCATTCCGGAAACCGTCCCCTCGCCTTCGCCGGAAACGGTGACGACTTCCATCTCGCCGCCGCCGAAAGCACCGCCGCCTATGCGGGCCGCACGGACCGCTACCGGCGCACGCTCGTCCTCCTGGGAGACGCCGCCGACAACGCCTACCTGGTCGACGTTTTCGAGATCCGCGGCGGCCACCGTCACGATTACCTCCTGCACGGAAGCGCGGACGAAGACTCGACGGCCGAAGTCACCGGTGTCGAGCTCGCGCCCTACGACGGCTCGCTCGTGAATCCGGGAGCCGAATACGAAGAACCGGCGGGCGAGCACGATGAAATGGGCCGCGAAGGCTCCTTTTCGTTTATTCGCGACCTCCGCCGAGGCACACCGCGTAACGGACTGACGCTCGACCTCCGTCTCAGCGAAAACCCCGCCATCGGCATCCGCACCATCCTCGCTCCGGTGCCCGACTCCGAGGTTTTCCTCGGGCGTTCCCCCAGCCTGCGGCGCGCCGCGGAGAGCGACGCCCGGATAAACGACTACTCTATGCCGAGCTTCGTCCTCCGCCGGCAGGGAGAGGATTTAAACACGTTATTCGTCGCCGCACACGAACCGGTCGACGGCAATCCGCGCCTCGAGTCCATCCGCACTCGCCAGGAAAACGGCCGGCTCTGGATCGCGGTCCGTCACGCCGGAGGACGCGACTACCTCACCGTCGCCCTGGACGAGCCCGCGCGCGAATCGAGGGCCACACCGGACGGTCGTTTCGCCACCGACGCGGCCTACGCGGTCGTCCGTCTGGACCCGGATGGCCGCCCGCGCTCCTCTCATTTGGTCGGCGGGACCATGCTCCGCTTCGGCGACCACCGGATCGAAGGCCCCGGAGCTCCCGAGGGCGACGTACGCCGTGTGATCGGTGGCGGTGCCGGCAATACCGCGTTTGATGTGGCCGAGACCTTGCCGTACCCTCCCGACCGACGCGTCGACGATCCCGCCCCGCTCCTGTTGATCGAGTTCCCCGACGGCTCCATCCGCGGGTACAACACCACCGGTATCGAGGCCGTCGATGATGGCACCCGGATCCACGTGCGGGAAGCCGCGGGCCTTTCCGTGAAATCCGATCGCGTTGAGCTCACTTCCTTCCCGCAGCGCACGATCGAAGGCACCCGGATTCGGTACCGGCTGGTCGACTCGGCCCATGGAAGGTGAGGCCGGAGTCCGGAAATTGACTTTCCCCGAATCCCGAATCCTGCCAGACTCCCTGCCGAAAACCTTTAGCCGTCCTACCGCCGCACGCGGCATCATACCCATGAAAACCCATTCGACCCGCACCCGACGGGATAATAAATCCGGCCGCCCTTCCGGGTTGCAGGCCCTTTGCCTGTGGGCTTCGTTTTCCGTTTTCGGGGTTTGTCTGTCACCGGTACCCGCCGGCGCCGAACCCATCGTTTATTGGTCATTTGACGACGACTTTTCCGTCACCTCAGGCGATCCCCGGTACAACGGAATTGCAGTCAACGGCACCACCATCGATCAATCGGAATCCCGCTTCGGTCGAGGGTCGGCCCGCTTTGACCGCGCCGCCGAGCAGTCGATCCATATTCCGAACTCGCCCTTCACTCAAGGCAGCTATACCTACGCCGCCTGGTATCGCCTCGGCATCGATTCGATCGAAGGCGGCGACCGCTATTTTGTCCTCGAGGCTTCCGACGGCAGCACCTGGCCGGCCTCGTTCGGGCTGAGAAGAATCGACGGCGAACAGGTGGGTCAGGTCTTTGCCCACGACGACGGGACGGTTCCCTCCGGAACACCAAACACCGGCTTTCCGGCGGGACCCCACCGGGAGTGGCGCCATATCGCGGTAACCTACGACGCCGTTACGCTGAGGCTCAAAGCTTACCTCGACGGCGAAGCGATTGCGGTCCTGCCCTTACGGGACGATGCCACGGCCTTGTCCCCGTCCACCACCATGAATCTCGGCGCCCACCGGAATCCCTCGGGCCGCAACTGGGAGGGATGGATCGACGAGGCCGCCGTCTGGGACCGGGTGCTGAACCACCGCGAGATCGAACTGCTGCAGATTGTGCCGCCGAACCTGATAGGCCACTTCCGCAACGCCGATTATGCCGCCTGGATCGCTGGCTTTGAAATCCCCGCCGCACGTCGCCTCCCGGCGGTCGACGCCGGCGGGAACGGGATCACGAACCTGGAGAGTTTTGCGTTCGGATTGGACCCCACCGGCACGGCACGCGGGAACGGCCCCGAAATCACGGGCACGGATACGGACCGCGACGGTCCCTATGTCGGTCTTTCCCTCAACCGGAATCCCCACGCTCACGGCATTGAGATCACCTTCGAAATAAGCAGTGACCTGGTCGAATGGACGCCGGCGGAAGGAACCGTTGTCGAGGAAACACCGGAACAGGTCGAGTTCCGGATCGCCATTCCGGATTAATCCGAGCCCCCGGGAATAAAAAACATGACCGCACGCATCCCACCATCGGATCGACGCCGATTCTTCAAACAAGCGGCCGCCTGCGGCCTCCTCACCCTGGTTCCGGGAGTCGCAGTGGCCTCAGCGAACAAACTTTTCCTCCGGGTCAAGGTCGCGCTGCCCGACGGCGGCGGCCGGCCGGAACCGATCTCCTTCGGTCTGGTGGCCGATACCCACTCCGGCGACTTCGACGACACGGACCGGCCGAGGTATTTCCGTTCCTCCCTCGGCAACCTGGAGGAGACGGTGCAGCTCTTCAATCAGCGAAACCTGAATTTCGCAGTCCATCTGGGCGACGTCATACAGGAAAGCCACAACCGCGTAACGTCGATCGCCTGGCTCAGCGAGATGGACGAGGTTTTCAAAGAATTTGCCGGCCCCATCCACTATGTGGCCGGCAATCACGATTTCGGAGATCTCTCCAAGAGTGATTTCCTCGCCGCCACCTCCGGCACCTTCAAGGCCCACCATTACTTTTTCGACCGGGCGGGCTATCGCTTCATCGTGCTCGACGCCAACCACCGCCAGGACGGCGTGGCCTACGATCGCGGTAATTTCACCTGGACCGACACGTTTATCCCGCAGGCCCAGTTGATCTGGCTGGAAAAAACCCTCGCCCAGGCCGCAGCCGTAAACCGCCCCGCCATCGTATTCGTCCACCAGACCCTGGACGAAACCTCGGAAAATCACATGATCAAGAACGCGGCCGAAGTCAGGAGCCTGTTCGAGAGCCAGGGAAACGTGACGGCCGTATTTTACGGTCACCGGCATGCCGGCGGTTACTTTAACATCAATGGAATCCACTACGTCGGCCTGGTCGCAACCGTCAACGGACCCGACAAAGCCGCCGGCATCGTCAAGATCCCCGGCAACGGCACCATCGAAATCGAGGGAATCGGCGAGCGCCAGCCCGACTGGGGACCCTTTGCCGCAACCGGTGTTTAGAGCACGGGCCCACCGCGGGCACCGACCGTGTGGCACGGTCAAAAACGGCCCCACGGAAATCGACAAAAACCTTGATACAGGCTCACCCGGAATGCCGGTCGGCCCCGCCCGTCAATTGGGACACCGGGGACTGGCGTGACGGCTCCGGGCCAGGTAGTCGTTCGTATCCTGACGCGTCACCCATTCCACATGCCCGTCGGCAAAACCCCAGCTCCATCCCGCCTCGCCGTGGTTGTTGGCCGGCTCCGGACAATTGTTGAGTTCAGGTCCGTCGTCGGCATCCAGGACGAGCACCGTCTGGGAGAGAAGCCAGTGGGGAACGGTATTCGGACCTTTAACAATGCCGTCGAGATCACCCCGGGTATAGACACCGAAATACTCGTAGCTGTGCCCGCCCCGGCTGTCCTCCCGTCCACTCGCATGATCCTCCAGATCCCGGTAGATCCCCGCGGCGACCAAATTATAACGGATCCTGTTTTGCGTGCTCGGGCAGATGAAGAGCTCAAGGTCCTCGACGTAATCCGGGTAAAGACTGAGCGGCGCGTTGTCATGCGTGGCCCCCGTAACCCACCAGTAACCCGCCACCGGGTTACCCCCGACACGTTGTACCCGTTCCGGAGGGGTCCCCGCATTGTCCTCATGATCCTCGGCAAAGAGAAGCATGGCCAGAATCTGTTGGCGGACATTACTCTGACAGGACGCACGATTGGCCTGCTCACGCACGGTCCTTGTCACGGGAATCAAAATGGCGGCCAGGATTCCGATTATGGCAATTACCGTCAGAAGCTCAATCAAAGTGAACGCAGTTTCTTTCCGGCGCCGTGCACCCCTGTTGCCGCCGAATGAATCAAATCCGTTAAATTCTCCTGCAAGTCTCTCATTCATCGTTGATTTCCTCGTATTTTCGATTTTCCATCCGCCATACCCGGCCAGGTTATCGCAATTAATCATCGACCCGACGCACCCGAAAGAACGCCCGGTCAACCTCTTCGTCGAAAGAAACGAAGACGGATTCATTAACCCCGCTTCCGTCGATTTCCCCGCCCCATGAAACCCAGGGCGCACCGAGCTCGTCCGTCCATTCCAGTTGGTATCGATTCCCCAATTCGGTGGAAAACTCCATGCTGATCCCGCCTTCAACCACGAAGTCGATGTCGCTCTCGATCGTCAGACTATAGGGAATTCCGTACCGGTCCGACAGGTACCGTCCGACGGCCTGACGCTCCTCCTGCGACAGGGCACGGTCGTAAAGCAGCATCTCCGCGATGTCTCCGTCCCAGAACTGTCCCGGACTATCCGCGGTGTTTGAACCGAGGTGAAACCGGTGTGCGTCGGTCGGGCTGGTATGGCCCGGTTCATCCGCTCCGGCCAGAAAGTTTACGCTTCGGCCCGCTTCAACGCCATTGATGTAAAGGTATCCCTCTCCACCCGCGAAATCCAGAACCCGGCCGTCGATTCCCCACTCCTGACTGAGTCGAGGCGTCCCGATGATCGTCTGTGTTCCCGCTTCATCCAATCTGCCGCCAATCACCCGGTGATCGTTGGTCGCCCGGTAAAACATGGCTCGCGCGGCCGTCACTGAAGCGTCTCCCCCCTTGCTGATCCGCATAAAATTCTGCGCGCCGCCTCCGCGGTTCCATCCGACACCAAAAAACGTCAAAGCCTCAACATCGTTGGTCAAACCGAGCGCCGCGGGGGAGTCGGTGCGCAGGTAATGGTTACCGTCGAAAATCAATGCCGGCCGGCCGTTGACAATATCATCGAGGTAAACGGGACGGTGCCCGGAGTCGTCCTGGAAGAAAACCATTTCCTCGTCCGCGGCGTTGCGCCATTCGACAACACTGACGCCATCCCGTACAACCGTATCGCCGTCGGACGCATCGAGGTGCAGGCGGAGCCCGTCGACGCTGGGAAGTTCGGGGTCGCCCGAACCGATATTGTGTTCCTCGTGCTGCCATTCGACCACCCGAAACGATGCTTCACTTCCTGACGCCGGAGGCGTCAGAGCAATCGGTCCCCCGGTGCCGGCAATCGGATCCTCGGTCACGCGACGCCAGGTTGCGCCCTCATCTTCGGTATGAAGAACGATATAATCCCGCCCTTCGACCGTATCGAACTGCATTTGGCGGGTCTGCTCCAGGCTCAAATCGATGACCTCCAGATCGAGTTCCGGCCAGTCCAGTGCATATTTCTCCGCGAGATAACTGCCAACGGCGGAAAACTCAGCAGGACTCAGGACCCGGTCATAGATGAGAAACTCGGCGATATAGCCGTCCCATTCCTGATCGATGGGATCCCGCGCGGAGGATCCGATACGAAAATTGGTGCTGTCGGTGGGGCTGGTTCGTCCGGGATCCTGAAACCCGCCGTCGTCGGCCAGAAGCTCACCGTTGATAAAGAGCAGAATGCTGCCGTGCTCGTAGGAAATCACGCCGGTGTCGATCCCCCACTCTTCATTCAACCTGGTATTGGTGGGAGTGGTAATATTTGAAAAATCATCCGTGTCGAGGCGACGCCCACCGAACCTGTGATCATTGGTAGCCCGATAAAAAAAGACGCGGGCATGATTCGGCAGTGTTCCCTGCATGATTCGGGTATAGGTCTGCGCTCCTCCGCCACGATTCCAACCCACGGCAAAAATCGTTATTCCGGCAATATCGTTGGTGATTCCCAAAGCATCGGGAGACCGGGTATCCAACGAGGATCCGCTGAAATGAACCGCCGGCAATCCGTTGATCACGTCGGCATGGAGTTCCGGTGGATTTGTCCCCGACAAAGGCGAAAACGTAATGTCATTGGCCGTGGTGCTGTCCCGCCACTCCTCCACCTGGCCGTCGGAAACGGTCAAAGCGGACGTGTCAGCGGCGTCCAAATGCAGCCGAAGCCCATCGATTTCAGGAAGCTGCGGCGGGTCATCCGACCATGCGAGGGAGGCGCCACCGAGAAACGCGGCAAAATAGAAGAGCCGAAAAAAGGAACGAAACGGATCCATCAGGGTAAACCTTTCTGTTTGGGAGGGTTTTGACTTTGGGTGAAAGCGAGGGCCCCGGGCGGGGCGGGATTGGTTCAATCGAAGGTCAAATTATACGAAACGTCACTTAAGCATTTATCAATGCCGGAACAATGGTTGGCTCACCACCGGTATGCCTTGATCCGGGGAAAAGGTCGCGCAGTACACGTCGGAGCCAACCCTACCCCGGGTTTCCTGTCAAGAAATTATAATAACTATCAATCATCTCACAAATCCGGCGCCCGCGCTGCATTACGGATCCGCCCGTGAGGTGCCCGCATTATTGCGCCGAAATTTCGGCCATGGCGTATCCGCAAGAGTCGTACGGACCCTCAATGCATAGGCCATGTAGTCACCGTTGCCAATAAAGAGCAATCCATTGTCGCCAATGGCCGGAGACGATTCGAACTCCCAATCCCGGCGAAAGATCGTGCGGCCTTCCCCCTGTGGGTCGACCCGCCACAAAGTACCGTCCCAGGCTCCGAAAAAAAGACTTCCATCGGCCCCGATTGCGGGCGCGGATCGAATCGGCGCCCTCGCATCAAAGGTCCACCGGACGTCTCCCCGGACATCAACCGCATACAGCAATCGATCATCGGCTCCAAAATAAACGGTGCCGTCCGCACCCACGACCGGCGAACCGTACACCGGCTCGTCGAGGTCCAAAGACCATTGCAGGGATCCATCGGGATTAAGCGCCACAAACCGTCCCGCCTCCCCGAGATCGGCTCCGAAGTATATCTCTCCGTTCGCTCCCAGGGCCGCCGATGTCCGTATTTCGCCGCCGGACCCGAAGCGCCACCGCTCCCTGCCGTCCGCGCTTATGGCGTGGAAAATCCCGCCTCGCGTACCGACCAACAGCGTTCCGTCCGCCGACAGGGCGACTGCGGCAACGATCGACCCGTCGAGACGGTCACGCCAGAGTGATCGACCGTCGGGCGATACCGCATGGAGAATCCCTCCGTTGCATCCGAAATAGACGTTGCCTTCACCGGATACAGCCGGAGATGATTCGATCGATGCTCCAGCATCGTATTGCCAAAGCTCTTCCCCTTCAGGCGAAATGGCGTAGAGAGCTCCGTCCGAGGAGGCGGCATAAATATGACCGTTCGGCCCCACTGCCGGCGACGACCGCACAGGACCATCGGTCTGAAAAGCCCATCGCCGATTCCCGTCCGGCCCGACAGCATGGACGTGGAAATCGTCCGAACCGAAATAAACGGTCCCGTCCGAAGCCAGCGCGGGCGACGTGGCCACCACATCTCCCGTTTCCATCCGCCATTCCACCCGCGCCGACCCCGGACCGCATCCGACCACAGGCGCTGCAAGCAAAACCGCCATCAGCGCCCTTCCGGCCCATCGCCGCCTCCTGGCATGGGAAAAGCAAACGACACGTTCCGTGAGAGATCGGGTGACCGGGGCAAAGTGGGCAGTTAACATAAACAGGATTTGGGTGGCTGTTTCCCCTATGTAATATTAGTTGCGTTCCAGTCAACTACAATCTCCCCCCGAACCTCCGGCCCGCACGATTCCCGAAGCCTGGAAGTGATGAAGCGCAAGGCACGACCCGAATCTGAGCGGGAGCGTACGGGAGTCGGTGATCAAGCAACGGGTCGGGTCGCAACGCCGCGATGGCGGGATGTCGCTGGCGTTCTGCTACCTGGTTGCGGGCGAGAGACGGAGCGCAGCGGGGATGGACGAATCCGCCCCGTCTGTGCCCGGTTTATTTTCTTTTTGCAAATTTCGTCCCCCCCCGCATGGTTTGCCTTATGAATCGTCGACGTTTTCTTTCTACCGCGGCCACCGGTGCGGCCGCCCTTGGTCTGGCCGCACGCACGGGCTGGGCTTCGGCTGAACAACCGAATAATAAAGTAGTTGTGGCCGTTGCCGGAATGCGGCGGGGCCTGGCGATCGCACGCGATTTGCAGCCGTTGCCCGGTGTTGAGATCGCCTACGTGATCGATCCGGATACGGAGCGCGCCGAACAGGGAAAGAAACGCCTTGAGGATGCCGGAGCGCGCAACGTCCGCGCCGTGGGCGACTACCGCCGGGTGCTCGAGGACCCGGCGGTCGACGCGCTGATTGTGGCTACGCCGAACCATTGGCAGGCCCCGATGACCATTGAAGCGTGTGCCGCGGGCAAGCATGTCTACGTCGAAAAACCGGGCAGTCACAATCCGCGGGAAGCCGAGTTGATGGTCGCCGCCGCCCGCAAGTACAAACGTTCGGTGCAGATGGGGAACCAGCGCCGAAGCGGACCGGCGATCCAGAAAGCCATGAACATGCTGCACAACGGCGCGATCGGGCGGGTCTATTACTCCCGCGGCTGGTACGCCAACCGGCGCGGCTCCATCGGGCGGGGCGAAGCGACGGCGCCGCCGCAAGCGCTCGACTACGACCTCTGGCAGGGCCCGGCGCCCCGCCGCGAGTTTCGCAGCAATTTCCTGCACTACAACTGGCACTGGTTCTGGCACTGGGGGAACGGTGAAGCCGGCAACAACGCGGTTCACGCGCTGGACATCAGCCGGTGGGGACTCGGGGTCGATCTCCCGGTACGGGTGACCTCGGCGGGAGGACGATACGCGTTCGACGACGACCAGGAGACACCGGACACCCAGGTGATGACCTTCGATTTCGAAGACAGGAAAACGATTGTATGGGAGGGGTTGAGCTGTAACCGTTTTGGAAACGAAGGCCGCGGATTCGGCATCATTTTCCACGGTGAAGGGGGAACCCTCTCGGTCACCAGCAATGGTTACCGGCTTTTCGATGAAAACCGCGACCCGGTGGAGGCGGATTCGGGTTCCGTGGGCGGACGCGAGCACCTCGCGGATTTTCTCGCGTCAATCCGGAACGGAAAACCGCTCGCCCTCAACGCCGAGATCGAAGACGGCCAAAAATCGACTTTGATGACCCACCTGGCCAACATCGCGCACCGAACGGGCCGGCAGTTGACCTGCGATCCCGCCTCCGGTCACATCCTGGGAGACGACGAGGCCATGAACACGTATTGGTCGCGCGACTACGAAACCGGCTGGGCGCCCCGCGTCTAACCCGGCCGGCCGAATACCGCATCTCCGGAGTTCACTTTTCCGGATCAATCTGCCCGTGCACATTATTATGAAAACCATCCACTATTCCATCCTTTTACTCGCCGTGGTCGGAACGGCCCTGGCCCATGCTGAGACTCACGAACGCGAAACCCTCCGCGCCGGAATGATCGGTCTGGACACCTCGCACGTCATCGCCTTCACCAATCTCATCAACAACCCGGATGCGACCGGGGACGTGGCCCGCATCGAGGTAACGGCCGGTTACCCGGGCGGGAGTCCGGACATCGCCTCGAGCCGCGACCGGGTCGAAGGTTTCACCGAACGGCTCCGCGACAAAGGGATCACCATCTACGACTCGATTCCGGAAATGCTGGAAAACGTCGACGTCGTCCTCCTGGAGAGCGTCGACGGGCGGGTCCACCTGGAACAGGTCATCCCCGTCTTCGAAGCGGGCCTGCCGGTCTACATCGACAAACCGCTGGCCGGATCACTGACCGACGCCCTCGCCATCGCCGAACTCGCCGAGCGCTATGATGCGCGCTGGTTTTCCAGTTCGGCCCTGCGCTTCAGTCCCGGTTTCATGGATTATCGAGACGGACACGCGGATACCGGTTCGATCCGCGGAGTGAATTCATGGGGACCCGCATCAATCGAACCAACCCACCCGGACCTCTTCTGGTACGGGGTCCACGGCGTGGAGATCCTGTTCACCATCATGGGCCCCGGCTGCGTCGAGGTAACCCGGGTGCATCAGGAGGGCACCGACAAAGTCGTCGGAGTCTGGGAGGACGGACGCGTCGGTTCGTTCCGCGGGATCCGCGACGGCCGAACCGGCTTCGGCGCCATGGTCTTCGGATCTTCCGGCATCACCCGGGCGGGCGACTACGAAGGCTACGGTCCGCTTATCGAGGCGATCGCCGCGTTTTTTGTCTCGGATGTCAGGCCCATTGATCCGGAGGAAACCCTGAACCTCTTCGCCTTCATGGAAGCGGCGGACGAATCCAAACGTCGCGATGGTGCACCGGTTTCCATTGACTCGGTCATGGAACAAGCACGGGCGGGGATCGCGGATCGCCTCGCGGAATTCGGAAAATAATCCCGGCTCGCGTTCGGGCCGCGGGGAAAAGCGCCCCCCGGAGCCGGGGCGCCAAACCGGTTAGGACCTGAAGCGGAATGATTTAAATCGATATTCGGATTCCCCGCCGCAAGTAGGTGGGAACATCGAGATCCTCGCCTTCATACACATTGGATTCGGAACGGTCGAAAAAACCGCGCCGGTCCCCCTCTTCAAAACCAAATTCACGCTGCCGGGCCCGGCTCTTCACCGCCTGAACGCCGCCCTGGTCATTACCTCCGGCGTTATTTCCCCGGGCGGGTGCCGGCGTCATCGGACGGTCCCGCGATTGCCGGCGGACGTTCCCGGAACGCTCGCTGTCGATCTCGGTACTGCCCAAAACACAGACGTCGATCTTCCCGGAAATCGCTTCATCCACCGCAAGTCCCATCGCCAGGTGGCCGTCCCGACCGAAACGCTCCCGCACCCGGTTCACCAAATCATGAAAATCGGTCATGGTGAATTCCGGGCCGGCCGAAACACTGACCAGGAGGTGGTCCGCCCGAGACGAGAACTCCGGGGAATGCAGTAGCGGGCATAAAAGCAGATCCTTAAAGGCCGCTTCGGCACAACGCTCACCACTTCCCGAGCCAAGACCATACAACGTCTTGCCCCCCTTTTGGCGAAAAACCCTTCTTAAGTCCGCGAGGTCAAGATTGATCTGACCGGGCCGGTTCAAGATCCCCCAAAGCGAACGCACCCCGCGGGCAATCCACTCATCGGACAGGCGAAAAACGTCGAAAATCGGGGTTTTCTCCCCCATTTGCTGCAGCAGGAGGTCGTTGGCCAGCGGGATTACGGCATCGCAGCAACGGCGCAACGCGACCAATGCCTCCTCCGCCTGTTTTTGACGCCGCGAACCCTCGAAGGAAAAAGGCAGCACCGCGAATGCCACCACCAGGGCTCCGGCCCGGTTGGCGGCCTCGGCCGCCGCGCAGGCGACAGGTCCACCGGTCCCCCCACCCAGCCCGGTTATAATGACAACAACTTCGCCATCCTGCATCCGCGCATCAAATACAGCACGACACGTTTCCGCCACTTGTCGCCCGATCTCAGGATCCCCGCCCGCACTGAGACCGCGGGTTATGGACTGCCCGACCAGCATCGTCTCCGGCACCGCGCAGGCGGACAGCGCCTGTTCGTCCGTGTTCACCGCGATCGGCTCGACGTCCCCCAGGTCGCTTCCCGCGAGGCGCTCCACCGCATTCACCCCCGCTCCGCCCACTCCCAGGAGACGGATACCCCGGTTGCGTATATTTCCGGGAGGCGGGGAGCCGTTCGATTGGCCGGTTTTATCCGATTCGTAATCGTTCCGCCCTTCGGTTTGCCGTTCGTCAGTCATCGGTCTTTGTCAAAAAGCTGCGTCATACGCCGCAACAGGCCGCCGGTTTTCCTCTTCCGGCCGCCCGCCTGGCTCTCGTTCTCGTTTTTCAAGCCGTAGTTGAGGAGCCCGAGGACCGTGCTGTACTCCAGGCCCCGGAGCTCGTCCGTAACCCAGGATGGATTTTCGCCCATCCGTGAGGGAATGCCAAACACCGCCTCCGCGGTTTCCGCCATCCCCGGGTAACGGGCGCTCCCCCCGGTAAGCACCACCCCAGCTGCCACCTTCTGCGGGGAGAGAAGGTCGGCGAGCTTCTTTTTGACCAAACCGAAAAGTTCATCCACGCGGGCGTGACTGATCTGGTTGATGCCGTGCTGGGAAAGCTGGCGGTCCCCGATGGCAAGATCACCGTTGAGCCAAATCTTTTTCCCCTTGTCCGCCGAATCGAGCACCGCCTTGCCACAACGCAATTTGATGGCTTCGGCCTGGCTGCGGGCAATGCGAAGGCCGAGACTCAAGTCGTTGGTTATGTGATCGCCGCCGACGGGCACCGTGCCGGTTCTGACAACATAACCGTCCCGGTAAAGCACGAAATCGGTGGAACCGCCTCCGATGTCGATCACGAGTACGCCGTTGCGCATCTCTTCATCCCCCGCCACCATCACTCCCGAAGCGAGGCTGGAAAGGATGAGGTCGTCGACGTGAAGGGAAAAACCGTTGATGATATGGATGGAGTCGCTGACCTTGTTGACGTCCCCGTGAACGGTCCAATAGCCCACTTCCAATTTCGAGCCCTCGAGATACTCCGGGTCCGCGGCCATACGCCCGTCCACCCGGAAGGGCCTGCGGATGTGATGAATCACCGTGCGCCCGTCGGGCAACGTTTTCGCCTTGGCACTTTCACACACCCGCCGGATATCCGCCGCGCCGACCAGGTTGTCCGGAGAACTCACGGTGACCGACGCCTCGTTGTAGAAACCCTCGATATGGGTCCCGGTCTGGGCCAGGTAAACCCCCTCGATATGGGCCCCCGCCTGTTTTTCGGCCGCGTGAATCGCCGCATGGGCGGCGTCGCTGGCCTGTTTGAAATCGGATATGCCGCCCTTGATAACACCGCGCGACGTGGACTGCCCGAACCCGATAATGTTGAGACTGCTGCCGTCGACAATCTCGCCGACCAGCACGGCAATCTTGGCGGTTCCAATCTCGATTCCGGCGATTATTTTACTTCTGCTGATCATCCCGCGCGGCGCGACTGCCTTCGGTTGCGTCTAATAAAAACCGGCGCTCACCGGCACATCGGCGTCCCGCCCGAGGGAGAGGTCCACACGACCGTAGGGCATCCCGCTCATTTCCCTCTGTTTGTGAAGGAGCAGGGCCTGCAGCCGCTTGATTTGCTCGACAAAATCCTCGTTGCGAAAAACGATCTCGGTGATCTCGTCGCTGCGAATCTTGATCAAAGGAAGATCCGCACAGGAAACGACTTCCCACGACGCATACAGATTCGGGGCCTCGCTCCGGGCCAAAGCCAGGAGATCGGCCACCGGCTCCATTCCCTCGAGGCGACGGAACCCTCCGCCCTCCCGACGCACCTGCACGCCGGATATGTAGGGCAACGATCCGAGGAAGGCCCGGTTGTAACCCACGCCCTGATAAATGGTGCCATCCTCGGCCACCAGGAGATTGAGTCGCCGGCCCTCGCTGTCGCGCGCCGCCATACGCAGCATCGGAATACGCTCCTCCAGAGTGATCACCAATCGGTCGGGCAACCGCCGCGATACCACCGCCCGCCGGATCTGGCGGTGCCGCTCAAGGTCTTCCTTCAAGGCGTGAATATCCACGTCCATGAGCGGTTGCCCGGCGGGGAGATCGATTCGATCCAAGACCCACGTTTCCGAAATGACGCCATCCGTCGACACGTCCACCGTTTCGACCGGGGACGAGGGGATAATTGAAGTGATCTTCTTCGAACCCTCTTCCACCACGCGGAAAGCCCCCCATACGGTTGCTCCCAATGCCACCAGTAAGAGGCACGCGGCGAAGGAGCGGCAGACAAGCCTGAAGTAGCGCTGCTTCGCAATCCGCGAAACCTTCACCTGTCGCGCCGACTGGCTGATAGCCCGCCAGCTGCCGCCGCTCTTTTTCTTTTTCGCCCGTTTTCCACTCACGACTGAACCCTCTCGCCTACATGGTTATAACGCTCAATAGCCGGCATAATAAGCCGTCGCGCCAACGCGGAAAAGCCAAAACCTTCACTCGATGCACTCATTGGCAATAAACTTGTCCCCGTCAGTCCCGGCAGCGTATTGATTTCCAGGAACCAGGCCCGGTCGCGCCCGTCCAGAATGAAGTCCACCCGCGCAAAATCGCGACAGCCGCAGGCCGAAAACACGATTTCCGCCGCCCGGCGGACCTCTTCCGCCGCCGCCCCGGGAATCCCCGCCGGCACCCGGTATTCGGTCCGGCCCCGGGTGTACTTGCTCTCGTAATCGTAACGCCCGGACTGCGGCATTATCTCCACAACCCCCATGGCCCGTCCTTCCAGGACCCCCACCGTCAACTCCCGTCCATCGATCCGCTGTTCCAAAAGCCAATCCCCGCCCTCCAATGCGGCCAGCCGGGCGCCGAGTTCACTTTGTCCCTCGACGAAGTGAAGCCCGATACTGCTCCCCTCCCCGTTGGGTTTCAAGACCAGCCGATGCCCGAGCCGGGCGGTCAGATCGCGGACCTCCGGGACCGAATGGGCGGCGAAACAAACGCCGTCCGCCACGTTCACCCCGGCCTCCCGGACCCGTCGCTTGGTCGCCTCCTTGTTCATACACAACCGGCTCGACACCGCATCGCTGCCCGCGTAGACGATCCCGGCCGCATCCAGCAACGCCTGCATGCCACCGTCCTCCCCGAACGTGCCATGCAAGGTGGAAAACACCACGTGCCTCCCCGGGTCCACTCCCGCCGGAAGCGCCTCGGCGCGGACGTCGAAAAGCTCGACCTGAAAATGATCCCGCAAAGACTCGGTGACAAAGGCGGCGGACCGCTCGGATATAGTCCTTTCCCGCGAGACACCCCCGGCAAATACGGCGACAACCGGATTCCTCACAGCACGTCCCTCCAATCGCGGCCGAACAGCAACACCTCCGGATGGAGCTCGATCCCGCGGCGGCGGCGGATTTCCTCCTGCAGCGCCCGCACCAGTTCAATAACGTCCGCGGCACGGGCCCCGCCCCGGTTGATCAAAAAATTCCCATGCACCGCGGAAACCTCCGCCGCACCCACCCGTTTTCCCTTCAGACCCAGTTCGTCGATGATCTTCCCGGCGTGGCCGCCTTCCGGATTTTTGAAAATACACCCGGCACTCGACTCCCTGGGCTGGCTCTCGGCCCGTTTTTCCTGGTATGCCGCCAAACGCCGTTTAATGGCCGAAGCGGTCTCCCGGGAAGGGGCTCTGACGTAGACCCCCATGGCGATCGTATCCATCAAATCGTGACAAATCCGGTAGTCGTATCGCAGGGTTTCCTTCGGGCATTTTTTTTCCTCGCCCCCCAGGGTCATGAGATGAACCTCCTCCACCAGGTCAAAAAACCAACCGCCCATAGCGCCGGCGTTCATACGCAGGGCACCGCCCACGGTTCCCGGAATCCCTTCGAGAAACTCCAATCCCCCCAGCCCCTGGCGACAGGCTTCGCCACAAAGTTTGCGCAACCGAACGCCCGCCCCGGCCCAGATTCGTCCGTCTTCACCGGCCTCGATCCCGCGCCACCCGGCATGCTGCAACCGCAGCACGAGACCGTCGACACCTTCGTCGGGCACGATCACGTTGGACCCCCGGCCGAGAAGGTAGACGCGTATCCCGCACTTTTCGGCCTGCCGCAGGAGCAAACACAAATCTTCCCTGGTGGCGGGTTCGGCATAAAAACGTGCCCTGCCACCCACTCCCAGCGTGGTTTTGCGCGCAAGCGGCTCGCCTTCAACCACCCGTGATTCGGCGGACAGCCGACCGGCCACCCCGGCGAGAAAACCGGGTGAGGGAGGATGAACCGCCGTTTCCGCCGTCGCCGCGTCACTCATAACCCGCTGGGACTCCTTTTCATGACTTTGCCGCCCCCGTTCACCCGGCTCTTATTCCTCCCGTCGGCCTCCCGGCAGAGGGTCTCCAGGTCGTTGATGATACGGTCCAGGCAATCCTCCCGGTCCATTCGTTCGAGGTTTCCCCGAAAGGTCCGCAGAAGCCAATCGTTAAAAATAATATCCACCACTTCGCGGTGCAGGTTCTTAATGTAATCGTTGCCGATCACGATTCCGCCCCCCTGCCGTTCGACAAAAAGCGCGTTGGCCCATTGATGGTTGTCCGCCGCGTACGGATACGGAATCAGGATGGCGGGAACACGACATCGTATCAACTCGTTGATCGTTCCCGCTCCCGCCCGCGTCACCACGAGATCGGCGGCGGACAAAACCTCGGATATCCGGTCGGTAAAGGGAACAAAATGGGCCTTGACCGGCTGCCCGTCGCGCGATTGCAACTGGACCACCCCGGCGTTTCCCTTGTTCATACCGGTCACACAGTAAACGTGGATCCCCTCTTCGGCGAAAAACTTAAAGTAGCCGCGGACCCATTCGTTCAGAGTCGCGGCCCCCTGGCTTCCGCCCAGCACCACCAGGAGTTTGCCGTTGGGCTCGATTCCGAGCTTTTCCCGGCTGGATCTGACGGACAGCCTCCGGATTTCCCGACGCACCGGGCAACCGTAGTGCCGGATACGCTCGGGAGCGGCCTTCCGAAGCCGCACGCCGGGCGGCAGATAAACCCGGTGGGCCATCCGCTGAAGGGTGCGGGTGGCCCTTCCGGGAATACGATTCGCCTCGTGCAGGGCAAGCGGCACCCCGCGCACAAAGGCGGCCAGAGCGATCCCCAGCGTACTGAACCCTCCGAAACCGACGACGATATCAGGCGAGAATCGGCGGATGAGACTGAATGCCCGAATGATCCCCCGGGCCTGTTGCCAGCAAAACGACGCCAGGCGGACCGGTTGAAGCGAAAACGGAGCGCCCGGCAGGGCCACAAAATCCAGGTTCGGGTACTTGCTGATGAGCCGTTGGTCGACGCCCTTTTCGCTGATCAGGAGCCAGCATTGGTGGCCGCGCGAGATCAACCCCTCGGCCAGCGCGATTCCCGGCGCCAGGTGCCCGCCCGTCCCCCCGCACGAAATCAACACCTTCTTCACGCCGAGATTTCCTTCAATTTGCGTTTGGTGTGACGCATGGGGGGCTTCGACCATGCCAGGGATGTGTTCACGAGGATTCCGACGATGGCGAACATGGCGACCAGGTTGGATCCCCCGTAGCTGATAAACGGCAGCGACAGCCCCTTGGTCGGCAGGCAGCCGGTCACCACCCCCATGTTTATGAGCGCCTGGGTGCTCAGCAGCAGTAATCCACCCGCAACCAGCAGGTACTGGTACATATTCGGGGCCCGTCGCAGGTGAAGGATTCCGGCCACGAACAGCAGCAGGAAAAGGACGAGGACGCCGGCAGTAACAAAAAACCCAAGCTCCTCACCAATGACGGCAAAAATAAAATCGGTGTGGGCCTCGGGAAGGAACGCCATCTGCTGACGCCCGTTCCCCAACCCCACCCCGTGGGTGCCGCCGGTACCGAAGGCTATTATCGCCTGCCAGAGCTGGTAGGCGCCTTCACCGCGATTCCCCTCGATATCCATGAACGACATCACGCGGCCCCGGCGCAGGGGGTTGGTCAACACGGCAAAAACAAACGCCGCCGACGCCGCCAGGCAGGCGGGCACGAGGTAAACCAGGCGAACGCCGGCCAGAAACAGCAAGGTAAAGCCGACCGCACCGCAAAGGGCCGCGGTCCCGTAGTCCGGCTCGAGAAAGATCAGTCCGGCAAAAAGGCCGATACCGAGACTCGGCAGGACGAAGCCGCCCCAAAACCGCGGGATCGCCCGCTGGTGGGTGCCGAAATAACAGGCGAGCGTGAACACCAGCCCCAGCTTGGCAAACTCGGAAACCTGCAATCGCATAAACCCGAGGTCGATCCAGCGCCGGGCGCCGTTGACCTCGACCCCGATTCCGGGAATCAATACCAGGATCAATCCCGCCAGGGAGACCACCAGCACCGGCACGGAAAACCGTTTCAGGCTGTCCAGCTTGACCAGTGAAAAGAACACGCCGACCGCGACGGCAACGGCGAGCCAGATCAGTTGCCGCCGTATGAAATAGTACGGGTCGGCCCCGGAGTGAGCGCTGGCACTGAACAGAACGCTCACTCCGAAAACGGTGAGGCTGACCACACATACCAGAATAACCACTCCCGGCCGAAAAATTCCGGCGAGGGAAAGACCTTCTGCGGTTCGAGTAGCCATCAACGCCTTATGAGCCCTCCTTTAGCTGTCTTCCTCCTCGTCGTCGTCCGGGATGATCGGAACCAACGGAACATCGTCATCGTCGTCGTCATCCTCGATGAACTCCATCTCCTCGGGTTCGTCCGGCACCACCGGGAGCGCCTCGTCGACCGGTTCAACCGTTTCCTCCTGCGGCTCCTCCTCGACCTCTTCGCGGGTGCCGGGGATCACAATCTCCTGGCCCGCCCGGAGTCGCCGGGGATCGCTGATGTTGTTGGCCCGCATGACCTCCTCGACCGAGACATCGAAACGGGCGGCGATCGCCCCGATGGTTTCCCCGGAAGCGACGGTGTGGCGGGTCCCCTCGGCCATATCCGGGGGCGGCGCCTCCTCGGTCCGGGGTGCTGCCGAAGCGGCCGGCGCGCTCCCGTCGGGCAGGATCAATTCCTGGTCGATGCGGATGGTGTCACCCTGCAGATTGTTGAGCGACTTGAGTTCGGCCACGGTGGTTCCGTGCCGCTGGGCGATGACGGAGAGGGAGTCGCCGCGCTGGACGGTGTAGGTTTCCGCGCCTTCCGGAATGTCAACCGTTTCCCGCGGCCGGGGACGATCCTCGGGCATGGCCTGCGCTCCGGTACCTGCCGGAATCCGCAATTCCTGGCCGGGTTGTATGATTGATTCGCGGGTCAAATTGTTGAGTTCCAACAGCTCGTCCATGGCGACGTTTTCCCGCCGGGCGATATTCCAGACGTTGTCGCCGCTCTGCACGGTGTAGGTCCGCGTGTCCACCGGTTCGTCCGGACGGATCACTTCCGGAGCCGGATCGTCCACCGGTTCATCGTCCACGATCCGGGGCAGTGGCGTGAGGATGGTTTCGTCCGCGGGATCCGGGAAATCCGACGGATCGTCCTCGAGCGGTTCCACCCGGTCGTCAAAACCCATTCCGTCCGGACGCGACGGAGCGGCCCGTTGGGGCCGTTCGCTCGGCCGCTCGTCGCGGGCCGGCGCCCGTTGATAATCGGCGCGGGCCACGCTGTCCTCGCCGGGACCGAGGGGCCGGGTTCGATCCACCCTCTCTTCGGGTGGTGTGGTCTGACAACCCTGCTGGACAAACAGAAGCGAAAATGCCAGCAGGTGAGCGACTAAGACTACGGTAAATACCTTTGGAGCCTTCATGATAATCGTATTCCTCCCTGTTGCTGGTTGCAGGTTTCGTGTTTCAATATCTTCATTGATAATAACTTTTCGGCTCGTCCCGGAGCACCGGTCAAACAAATACCGGCGCGAAGCCCGCGATCCTCTGAAATCGCGGGCAAAACGAATCCATTATCAATTGTCCAAACGGATTCAGGCTGGCGCAAACAAAAACCGACCCCGCCGTCTCGATTTTCCGCCCAAAACCCGCGATTTTCGAAAAATTTTACCATGTTTTCCTACCTCAGACGAAGCGTTCCCAGGCCGATGATGGCGAAAACCAGCGAAAGTATCCAAAAACGAATGACGACCTTGGTCTCAAACCACCCTTTCAGCTCGAAATGATGGTGGATGGGGGCCATGCGGAAAATCCTTTTGCCCCGGGTTCTTACGGAAAGGACCTGGAGGATGACGGAAACCGCCTCCATGACAAATATCCCCCCCACGATGACCAGGGTGAGCGGCTGGTGCACCATGAAGGCAACCACCCCGACGATGCCGCCGAGCGCCAGCGAACCGGTGTCGCCCATAAAAACCTCCGCCGGATGGGCGTTGAACCAGAGAAATGCGAGCCCCGCGCCGACCAGGGCCCCGCACACGATGCTCAACTCGCCGGTTCCCGGAACGTAGCTGATAAAAAGGTAATCGGCGATGATGACATTGCCCGAGGCGTAGGCCATAATGGCGTAAACGAGGGCCACGGTGATGGTGCAGCCGATGGCGAGTCCGTCGACACCGTCGGTCAGGTTGATCGCGTTGCTGGAACCCACCAGGACCAGGAGGAAAAACGGGAACAGGCACCAGAGCGGGGTCGCGGTCATGACGGCATCCTTGACGAAGGGAACCCACAGCTCCCTCGCCTTCCCGGCGCTCTCCGGATGCAGCAGCAGTACGGTGAGGGCGACAGCCGCGGTCAACGCCTGCCAGAGGAGTTTTTTTCTCCCCGACACGCCTTTGCTGTTGCGCCTCGACACCTTGAGAAAATCGTCGGCAAATCCCAGCAGACCGAGCGAGAGGAATACGAACAGGGCCACCAGCACCCACACGTTGGGTTTGGCCCAGAGGAGGGTGCTGACCGTGACCGAGGCGAGGATAAGCAGGCCGCCCATGGTCGGCGTGTCCTTCTTCTTCGAGTGGAGCCCCGCGAGATCCCCCACCTCCGCCTCGGTGCGTAGACTTTGGCGGAAGCTGAGCCGCTGCAGGCTGCGAATGAGGTACGGTCCGAGCCAAAGTCCGATCGCCATGGCGGTACCGGCGGCGAGCAGTCCCCGGAAAGTGATGTAGCGAAAGAGCCGAAGGGGACCGAAGAGGTGTTCGAGTTCGGCCAGGTAGCTCAGCATACGATTTCCCTTCGCACCGGCGCGATATCGCCCAGGTCATTCCAAAGCCGCTCCAGTTCGTACCGGCGGCTGCCCTTCAGGAACACGGCTCCCCGAAAATCCCTCAGTCTTTCCCGCACCGGCCCGAGATCGTCCACCGCCGACCATTGGCCGGGATGATTGCCCCCCGCGACCAGCCCGCGCTCCATGGCGTCGGCGTGGGTCCCGATCAAAAACGCGAAATCGCCCTTTCGCAGGCGGATACCGCGCACCGCTTCGAGGTGAAACTGGTCCGCGTGCGCCCCGAGCTCCTCCATCGATCCCAGGACGTAAAGGCGGGGGCTGTCGGCCGGCGCGGCGTCACGGAACGCCTCCAGGGCATCCACCAGGGCAACCGGATTGGAGTTGTAACAGTCCAGGTAATAAAACCCTTCGTCGGTGGAAAAAACCTGCCCGCGATAAGCCCCCGGCTCCCAGCGAAAGAGAGCTTCCCGCAGGTCATCGTCGCCGGCCCCGAGCTCCCGCGCCATGAGGATGGCAAACCCGGCGTTCTCCGCCATGC
>PXDC01000164.1 GCA_003565135.1 Verrucomicrobiota bacterium | reverse complement strand
CTCACATCCTCCGGCAATGCAACACGCCAGGCGCAACCAACCAGAAAAACCGGTGCCGTCAGGCACAGGATCAGGCCCGTCTTCCCCGGGAATCCCCCGCC
This sequence comes from Verrucomicrobiota bacterium, assembly GCA_003565135.1. Classification (GTDB taxonomy): domain Bacteria; phylum Verrucomicrobiota; class Verrucomicrobiia; order Opitutales; family T3Sed10-336; genus PXDC01. The sequence goes on along the minus strand of PXDC01000164.1, from coordinate 7,456 downwards.
GGTCAATTTACTATTCATAGTTCCAGGAACAATAACAACCCGGACTGTCCGGGGAAATCTTTTATTTCCCCGCAGATTATTGTTGTTTCCGTCGTATCCCCCCGGATCTCCGAAAGACCGCATCCCATCGGCAGCACCGGACGTATCCAATTCCTCACGTATTCGCACCCCGCATACCAAACACCTGAATTTCATACTATCAGCGCGGGAATCGTGCGGTATCCCGGGCTCCGCCGCTTTCCCCGGTGCCACGACCATCCCTTCCACGGATTTTGACAAACCACCCGATTTCCATTCGCTGAATGATTCCGCACCCGGTCCGGCTTTATAAAAATCATGCCTACAACCTTTCCACTCAACCAAATCCTCATCGGCGCTATCGCCGTCGTAACGCTGGTCGCCGGAACGGTCGCCGCCCGGGACGGCGACGACACCGGGCCCGACGCCCGCCACGGTCCACCCCCGGTCTCGTCCGGTTTGAGCGCACAGACCGGATTCGATTACACTCGGGAGAGCCGTTTTCGCCGGGAAACCGACCAACGCCAGGACGCACGTCAATTTCACGCGAAAGCGGGCTACCTCTTTGCCCTTCGCGAAAATGTTTTTGTCAGCTCCGGCCTTCGCTACCGTCACTTCGCCTTTTCCTCCACCTCCCTCCCGCTGCCGGAAAACCTTTACGAAATCTCCGTTCCGCTCGAACTGACCATCCGGCAAAACCGGCGCCCGCTCTATTCCCTGCTGATTCGGCCCGCCCTGGGCTTCGAAGATTCGATTACGGGACAGGCGGTTCAAGGTTCCTTTCTCGCCTACCGTAGCTTTGGCCTGAATGAGGATTTGTCCGTTCAGGTGGCACTTTTCGGGTCGACCTCCGGCAAATATCCCGTCCTTCCCGGCCTGGGCCTGACCTGGAGATTCAGCGAACAGGGGATTCTACTCCTGACACCGCCGCGACCGGGAATCCGTTACTCATTCGGGCCGGATTGGAGCCTCTTCGTCGGTGGTTCCTTTGACAGCGGAACCTTTCGCGTGGCGGAAAAGGACGGTGTTCCGAAGGGTTCCCGCCTCAACTACACCGAGTTTCGAACCGCCGGCGAACTCACCCGGAGGCTGGGCGAATCCCTTCAACTCAAGGGCGGCCTGGGCTGGATGATCAAAAGGAAATTCGATCACGACCGGATCGGGGTCGTGCACCGCACCCGCGGCGCGCCTTTCGCCACGCTCGCCGTCGAAGCTTTATTCTGATAAAATCCGCATCGATAAAGGGATTTAGGTTGACATGCTTACCTTTATTGCACTTGAACGTATCGAAGATGTCGCGCATTGTTTCGCGTCGCATCGTTTTGAACCCTCGTAGTAAATAAAAAATATGAACAAAGCAGAACTCGTCGAAACAGTACAGAAAGCCCTGGGTAACGATACCTCCAAGGCCGCCGCCGAGCGTTCGGTGGACGCGGTCCTCGAAGGGATCAAGAAGGGTGTGAAGAAAGACAAATCCGTTCAGTTGGCCGGCTTCGGAACCTTCAGCGTTACCAAACGCGCGGCCCGCAAGGGAATCAATCCGCGGACCAAGGAGGCGATTAAAATCAAGGCTTCCAAGACCGTAAAGTTCAAGCCCGGTACCGCCCTCAAAGCGATGGCTTGAAGTTTTCCAATAAAATGGCAAAGAAAACCCGCACCGTTCGGTTGCGGGTTTTTTCTTTTCCCCGCCATGGATCAGGTCCGCCAGAATAGGCCCCGTCGCGTGAAGAAACGCACCATGAACGCCACCAGGAGCGTATAACCGATCGCCCGCGCAAATACCGGCCACGGCTCGCTCGAAAGCCCCATCAACCAGCCGTGGATTCCCATAAGCGTGAGAACCGGCACGACAAACAGCCCGCCGCCCACGTAGGCAATCATCGGGTTCTGGCCATTGTCCACCAGCAATTGCACCCAGCGCTTCTTCTTGAGAAAATCAATCACCGCAATGAACCCGCCCAATAGAAAACTGGATAGACCCGCGCACACATAGTAGTAACTGATGGTAGCCGAATCTTTCTTTATCCCTCCTTCGTACGGTTCAAAAAGCAGCCCGATCACCAACCAGGCACACCCCCAGAGAAACAGGACGCGCAGGAACCGCTCCGGTGCTCCTCCCGCGGCCGACGTAATCCACCCCCCAAACGCGATGCCCATCACAGCCACGAGAACCGTTTGCCACAACCAGCGTTCCTGCAAACCAATGAGGATGGCGGCGGAGAAAAAAAAGAGGAATCCCGCCACCAACCCCCAGCGCCGGTTGCTCCATTTTGCCTCCGTGAATTTCTCCCCCTTTTCTTCCCGCATCCAGTCCCAGAGCAAACGGCCGGCCAGGATTCCGGGAATGACCACGTGCAGGTACTGGAGATAGCGCATGTGGAAAATCCAGGGTGCGGGCGAGTTCCGGTACAGCCACTGCACAAACCCGTCCTCCCCCGAGGACAGGCGAATGGCAATAAATGCAATCAGGATCCCGAGGTAGATCGTCGCGTTTTGCCGCACCACCAGGTAGATCAAAGCACCGAATACCGCCATGTTCGTCAAAACCACCAGGATGATGTTACTGCGATACAGGGAAAAACCCGATCCGTCCGGGTATTCCACATTCGCCAGCAGGACAACCACACTAAGCCACCCACCCCCCCGCACCAGCCAGGGAGCCCACCACTTCCATGAATCCGGCAATCGGCAGAAAACAGCAAACATCAACCCGAATCCCGCCATACTCGTCAGCAACGCCGACGCTCCGCGCCCGGGATCAAGCACGTGAGGCATCAGGTGCTGATGAAATATGGCGAAAAATGCCAGCAGGAATCCCCGGTGAAGTATGTCCAGTACGATACGCCCATGGGTTCGGCCCGCCTCCAAACGCCGGCCCAGCGCCACCGGGAAAGCAGCCCCCATGCAGAATAAAAACAACGGAAAAACAAGATCTACCCAGGTTATTCCCGGAATTGTCGGATCGAACTGGTGGTCCGGAGGCGGCACCTGGGCATGGTACATCCAGCTCGGAAAAACACCCCAGGAAAGATGCGCCGACAGGACCATAAGCAGTATGGCCAGGCCTCGCAAGGCATCGAGACCGAAGGCTCTCGTTGCCACCGAAACACTCGGGGCGCCCGGAGTATTCGCCGCTGTGGATACGTATGACTTGCCCATTTCTATTTTTCCTATTTCAGGCGTGCACAGCGGCCAGACGCAAAACAAATCCCCCCACCACCGTCGCGCTTCCGGCCCGTCGGGTTAATGACGAAAGTGAATAAACACGCGCCCGAAGTTCTTGGCATCCTTCTCTACCCGGTGATAACGGGCCTTGTTGCGCGGTTCCTGAAGGAACCGAAGCACTCGCTTCTTCAATTGCCCGCTCCCTTTTCCCGGGATGATTTCCACCGTACGGATTCGCTTCTTCATCGCTTCCTCCATAACTCGATCCAATTCCTCGTCAATGCGCTGGCCCTTGTTGAAAATGTCGTGCAGATCGAGTTTCAGTTTGCTCATCGGTCGTCAGTGTTTTCTGGTTAACAGGTGAGAGTGGCTCTATTCTTGTTCGCCTCAATTCCCGGTGGGAGCGTCTTCATTCCCCGAAAAGCCGGCTCCGTCGCGCAGGAACCTTCACCCCACCTGCCGCCGCCTGAATCGTCAGTTGCGGGAAATCGATTCGGGCGCGAACAGTTCCATCTGCCGCCCTCCCGGCCGGCGAAACCCGGCGGCAGAAAGGTTTACCCCGGCACCGTCAAGGCCCGCCCGGCGCCGCGCCACCCGGAAAAGGTTTCGCAGTTGCGCCGCATAAAACCCCTCGCCGCGCATACGTGATCCGAAACGGGCGTCGTTAAGCTTCCCTCCGCGCATCTCACGGAGCCGGTCCAGGACTCTTTTCTTTCTGCCCGGAAAATGGGTTTCCAGCCACCCGGTAAAAAGCGGGGCAACCGCATGCGGCAATCGCAGCAAGGTGTAGCCCGCAAATCCGGCCCCCGCTGCCGCCGCTGCCTCGAGAATCGACGGCACCTCATGGTCGGTCAGCCCCGGAATGACCGGCGCCGCCATCACACCCACCGGAACGCCGCGCTCCGCCAGACGCCGGATTGCGCCGAGACGGAGATCCGGTTGCGCCGTGCGCGGCTCCATAAGCCGGGCCAACGAGCCGTCCAGGGTGGTTATCGATACAAATACCGCCGCCGCCCGGTGGGCGGCCAAAGTTTCCAGCACATCGATGTCCCGGGTCACCAGCTGGTTCTTGGTAATGATCGCCACCGGATTTCGGAACGTGGCCAGCACTTCCAGGCAGCGCCGCGTAATACCCAACCTCCGCTCCACCGGCTGGTAGGGATCGGTCACCCCGCTCATCACCAGCACCTGCGGCTGCCACCGGGGGTTTCCCAACTCCGCCCGAAGCAACTCCGGAGCCCGCTCTTTGACCATGATTCGCGTCTCAAAATCCAGGCCCGAGGAGAAGCCCAGATACTCGTGTGTGGGTCGTGCATAACAATAAATACACCCGTGCTCGCACCCGCGATAAGGGTTCAGGCTGTATTCGAAACCGACATCCGGACTGTCGTTCCGGGTGATGATCGACCGGGAATGGTCGGGAATAAAGCGGGTGTCCGGCGCCGACTGCTCCCCTGCCGCCCACTCCCCGTCCGGAACAAAATGCGCGTCCTCGAAACGGTTCGGTGGATTGTCCGCCGTTCCGCGACCCCGCCATGAAACTTTTCCCTCGCCGTTTTTCATCCTAGAAACCTACCGTACTCCGTCCGCCCCACCGTTGACAAGACTCTTGCCATCTGTCCCACGCCACCCGCCATTTACTGTTTCCGCGGCTTGCCCCGGCCCCGGAATCCATTAGGGTTTTTCCATGGTTCACTATCAACCCGACGCCTCGTCCGCCCACATGCAAACGGCCACCCTTGCCGGGGGCTGCTTCTGGTGCGTCGAGGCTGCCTTTAACCTCGTAGAAGGCGTCGAATCGGCCGTTTCCGGCTACACGGGAGGAACAACACCTAACCCAACCTACGAAGAGATCTGTACCGGAAACACTGGTCACACCGAAGCCGTCCGGATTCGCTTCGACCCGCATATCGTCACCTACCTCGAACTGCTGGATGTTTTCTGGAAAATACACGATCCCACAACCCTTAACCGCCAGGGGGCCGATGTCGGCAGTCAGTACCGGTCCGCCATCTTTTACCATCACGAACAACAGAAGAATGAAGCCGGGGAAAGTATCCTCCGATTAGACCGGTCCGGGCTTTTGCCGCGACCGGTGGTGACGGAAATCACACCCGCCTCCACTTTTTTCCCGGCGGAGGAATACCATCAACAATACTACCAACGGAACCCCAACGCTCCTTATTGTCGGGTCGTTATCACACCAAAACTTAAAAAAACCGGATTAACGCATTATCAACTATGACCATTGAAGAAACCCCCGATGCCCTCTCCCTTCCTGTCGCCGTAATCGGCGGAGGGATGGTTGCCGCACTTATTGGCACGTTTGTCTTTTTTCCCCTCATAGATCGCTTCGTACGCGACCGCTTCCGCCTTGGGCGCGGGCAGGCCCTTTCCATCCTGATCGCCTGCGCTTTAATCTCAGGAACTGTAGGCTGCATAATAACGTATTCGCTTCTCCATGACAACCCGCGCTTCCAGCCTCCGGAGAATGAAGGAGAAGCCACCCGTTTCCGGCCGGTTTCGTCTGAGTTGATGCCAACAGCTCGAACGCGATCTCTGGTTCCGGAGCGACACCCCCGCGCATCAGTTTTCGCTCACCGCAGCCATTCCGTCCCCTTCCGGGGGTCGACTACTCTCGCGCGCCATACACATGCTTCTGAAGATCACGCAACGCATACAGACCGTTCAACGCATCACTCCTCATCCGGCGGGCCCCGTCTTTCCGGTTCCGGCTGAAGAACGAACGGTTCTTGCGGAAGAGATCGTCAAGGTACTCCCTGGATCCAACCGCCAGCCCATCCGAAAAATAACGCACCCGGCAACGGAGCAACTCCGCCAACGTGAGTTCCCCCCGACGCGTCCTTACCTTTTCCAACCGCTCCCACGAGATCCCCGCCTCTCCCCCCGACTCGGTGAAGTAGCCGCTACCGAAAAGAATCCGACGGTATTCGGCCGACGCCCCCCGCCAATTATTCGATTCCAGGAGTCGCATCAATCCCCGGCGGGCCCCACGTTCGCCCGAAACCGCCTGCGCATACCCACAGAACCGATAATCCTTCGGATCCTCACACATTCCCGCCCGCACCGGATTCAGATCTATGTAACAGGCAACCGTCACAAGCGCACGCAGGGACGGCTCGACCAGAACGCTTTTGAAACGCTCCGCCCATAGCGTGCCGAAACGCCCGTGGGCATGGTTATACCAGATGGAAAATCGCTGCTTGAGCTCCTTCATGTAAATCGACACATCGCCCAATCGCGCCAACAGCGCCTCCCGGGCCTTCGACCGCTCAGCCTCATCCTCATGGGAAAGCCGGGCCTCCCAGGCAGCCGCGCGATTGCGATCATAAATGACCCGAACCCGCCTTACCAATTCCCCGTCATCCACCCCGGCTGACTCGCTCTCAGGCGGCACCCGCAGCAATACGTGAAAATGATTGCTCATCACACAATAGGTCAGCACGTCCACGCCGCAAAAATCCGCCACCTTCCAAATCTGCTTCCGCAGGACCTCCCTCTCTCGTGGTCCCAACAATGCCGCTCCACCCGCAACCCGCGTCATACAATGATAGACACCGCCAACTTCCCCGCGAATCTTCAGTCTCCGTAACCTCATAATGGTCCCCATTAAATCAATTCTCATCGACCTGTAAACTTTATTTAGCCTGGCTATTTATATTTTCGGGCTTGATTTTAACTCGTCCAGCTCAAGCCTATCGGGGTACGTGTTTTCAGGGAGAATCGGGTTGCCGCGGATCCGCCGTTTACGGCAATTTCGATAAATCCAGTGGAACCGGGGACGGACACGGGGGCGCCGGTTTCGACGACCGAGTAGAAATCACGCAAGGCGATGCGGGTTCCATCCTCCAGCACCACGGCTGCATCCCGTTTGTTTTGCTGGTTTGCGAGCAATGTTACCGGCAGGTTCGTGATGGCATTGCCATAGCGGTCGATATACAAGACCTCCCCGAACCACCGGCCGGGTCCATCCGGAACCGGCGGGGGCCAATCGAGTTCGACCCATTCGGGTGCTTCCGGTCCCAGCTTATCGAATTCCCCCCCGCAAGCCAGGTAAGCCGCCACCGGGGCAAAGACATCCCGACCGTGAAAGGTTCGCGAAACAGATGACAGGAAGAGATCCCGATTCTCCACGTACCGCGCCTCCTCCACCTTCTCATGGCTCAAAACAAACGAGACGAGGCCATTGTCGGGCCCGACAAAAACGGCGCCTTCCGTCTTCACCGCAAGGGCGGCGCGATCGCTACCCACG
>PXDC01000233.1 GCA_003565135.1 Verrucomicrobiota bacterium | reverse complement strand
GCGGTAGTGTGCGGCGCGCAGCTCCGGGCTCCGCTCGGCCGCCTCGCGGATAAGGGCGTCGAGGGAGGCGGGGGAAGCGGTGAGGGCCGAGGGCCGAGGGGCGGGGGACGAGGCGGGTTCGGATTGTGAGGATGATTGGCGCTCGGGTTGCCATTCGTACTGAATCGTGCCGCTGGTCGTGCCGCAGGCCGCCAGAAAAACGGGCGTCGCCAAGCACACCAGGCCTCCGCAGATTCGCGCCCAATTGAAGCTCATTATCACTGGTCCTTCAGCAAGTTTTTCGAAAACAGCGGCACTCCCGTGGTTGTGGCGACCGGGTTTCTCCCGGGAGATCCGGGGACCCGGAGAATCGGGGGATAAACCCCTCGCTACGACGAAATCCGAGAACGTGGCGACGGGGAGTATAGTATCCCGAAACAGGAAAAGCTGTTGTCATCGATACAAAAATGCTTTCGCCCCCCGGTTTATCAACAATCCCCCCTCGTCCGTCACCCGTCACACCGGGCAGCAACCTCCGGCTTCGTCGCAGCAGGCGCGGCGTTCTTCACAGCAGCCGGAAAGCTCCATATCCGCGGTCTCCATCTCGACCCCGCCGCAGGCGACCATCCGCTGGCCCATGTAGGGGTTCTTCACCTGGTCATCGCTTTGGAGCCACTTGCCGTTTTCCACCATGGGGCAACTCATCACGTAGTAGCCGTCCTTCCCGGCGGCGGCGAGAATCACCTCGCGACTCAGCGGAAGAAACGCTTCCCGGGCCGTGTCGAGGTCGTCGGCATGGCCCAGCTCCTCGAGGAGGCCGGCCAACCGCTCGTCGCCGTCCTTCCCGGCGCGACCGACGGCTTCGCCCGTCGCCTCCAGCACCGCATCGAGGTCGTCGGCCACCAGGGCCGCCGAAATCTTTTCGTAATGACCAAAGGCACCGTCCTCGGGGGCATCGCCGGATTTCGCGGGCCGCGTTGGGTCGTTTTGTTCCTGAACGCCGCAACAGGCGGATCCGGCTGACAGGAGGTGGCCGGTGAGGAGGATAAGGAAGGCGGCCAGGAAGGGCGGTTTTGAATTCACAGGTATCATAATGGCTTATCGGTTTTCGTTTTCGGAATGCGGGACCGTTGGCCCGTTCGCGGGCGACCGGATTTGCTTCCGTCGTTCTGTTATACGCCATCCGCGGGAGAATCCCTCGCATGAATTCGACGAAATTGTTTCCCGCCTCCGCGGAATGCTTCCCGGGACCGGTCCGGATCACGGCCCGGTAACGGGCGTGCCTTTTCCGTGCCCTCGCCGCCGGCAAGGGGATCCGTCCGGAAGAGGAAATCCCGAGCCGTTGCCGGCCCGGGAAAACCGGCGTGTATTCGTTTTGGGCGCTCAGGCCTCTTCGGCGTCTATATCCACGATTCGCGCGATACCGATGAGTTTGTCGCCGTCACCCAGGTTGACGAGTTTGACCCCTCTAGTGGTGCGACCGATAACGCGGATGTCCTTGACCGGGCACCGTACGGTTTGACCGCTGGAGGTGAGGAGCATGATCTCGTCTTCTTCCCTGACGCTGAGGGCGCCGGCCACGTTGGACGAACGGATCGCGATGATGCCGCTGCCGCCGCGGCTCTGCGTGCGGTATTCGTCGAACTGGGTGCGTTTGCCCAGGCCGTTTTCACCGGCGATCAGGAGCGTGGCATCGGGTTCGACGATCTCGATGATTTCGACGGCATCGTCTTTTTTGAGTTTGATACCGCGAACGCCCCGGGTAGCCCGTCCCTGGTCCCGGAGGTCGTTCTCGTGGAAACGAATCGACATGCCGTGATGGGTGATCATGACGATTTCATTTTCACCGCCGGTGAGGCGAACCGCGATCAAGCTGTCGTCGTCGTCGATTTTGATACCGATTATGCCGCCCTTGCGGTAATTGACGTACTCGCTCAGGTTGGTCTTTTTGACGATCCCCTTCCGGGTGGCCATGACCAGGTGCTGTGTCCGGGAGAATTCTTTGACGCAAATCATGGTCGAGATGCGTTCGTCCTTCTGGAGGGAGAGGACGTTTGCCAGCGAGCGACCCTTGGAGGTGCGGGTGCCCTCCGGGATTTCGTAGACCTTTTCCACGTAGACCCGGCCGTTGTTCATGAAGAACATGATGTAGTCGTGGGTGCTGGCGGTGAACAGGTGCTCCACAAAATCCTCGTCGTAGGATCCGGATCCGATAATGCCTTTGCCGCCCCGTTTCTGCGACCGGTACGAACTGACGGATGTCCGTTTGATGAATCCCTGGTGGGAGACGGTGATGATGCAGCCTTCATTCGCGATGACGTCCTCCATCCGGAACTCGCCTTCCTCCGGTACCAGTTCGGAACGCCGCGGGCTGGTGTACTTTTCCTTGATCTCGAGGAGCTCGGTTTTGATGACATCGAGAAGTTTCTGTTCGCTCTCGAGGATGGAACGAAGCTCCTGGATCAACTCGAGCAGTTTGCGGTATTCCTCCTCGATTTTTTCGCGCTCGAGGCCGGTGAGCTGGTAGAGGCGGAGGTCGAGAATGGCGTTGGCCTGGCGTTCGGACAGGGGATAGGTTTGCATCAACCGTTCCCGCGCTTCGTCGCGGTTGGCGGAGGCGCGGATAATGCGCACGAAATCGTCCAGGTTATCGAGCGCGATCTTGTAACCCTCGAGGATGTGGGCCCGGTCCTCGGCCTTGCGGAGCTGGAACTGGGTGCGCCGGAAAACCACTTCGCGGCGATGCTCGATGTAGCACTCGATCAGCTCCTTGATGTTCATCTGCTTGGGGCGCCGTTTGTCGAGCGCGAGCAGGATGACACCGAAGGAGGATTCGAGGGCGGTGTGTTTAAAGAGTTTATTGACGATGACCCGGGGGACTTCACCCCGTTTCAGCTCCAGCACGATACGGGTGTTTTCGTCCGACTCGTCGCGCAGGTCGCTGACGCCCTCGATGGTTTTGGTCGCGACGAGGTCGGCGATTTTTTTGACCAGCGTGGCCCGATTGACGTTGTAGGGAATCTCGGTGACGACGATTTGTTCCTTGCCGTTCTTTAATTCCTCGCTGTGGATCTTGCCGCGAATCTTCACGATGCCGCGGCCGGTGCGCATGTAGGATTCGATGCCGGTTTTTCCCACCACGGTGCCGCCGCTGGGGAAATCGGGACCGGGAATGTGCCGAATGAGCTCGTCGATGGAAAGGGAGGGGTTGTCGATCAGGGCGACGATTCCGTTGACGAGCTCGTCCAGATTGTGCGGGGGGATGTTGGTCGTCATCCCGACCGCGATCCCGGTCGATCCATTCAGGAGCAGGTTGGGCAGCGCGGCCGGCAGGACGGAGGGTTCGGTCGTGCTCTCTTTGTAGTTGGCGACAAAATCGACCGTTTCCTCGTCGATATTGCGAAGCATGTCTTCGGCCACCGACTGCAGCCGGCACTCGGTGTAACGGTAGGCCGCGGGGGGGTCGCCGTCGACGGATCCGAAATTCCCCTGCGGTTCGATCAGCGGATAGCGCATAACCCAGGGCTGGGCCATGCGGACGAGCGTGTCATAGACCGAAGTGTCGCCGTGGGGATGGTAGTTCTTGAGAACTTCTCCGACCACCCCGGCGCATTTGTCGAAAGGGCGATTGCTGGCCAGCCCTTCGCGCAGCATGGCGTAGAGGATACGGCGCTGGACCGGTTTGAAGCCGTCGCGGACATCGGGAAGCGCACGGCTGATGATGACCGACATCGAGTAATCGATGTAGGCGGTCTGCATGATATCCGTGATATTGGCCGTGGAGAGCTTTTCGTTCTGCGTGTACATTCGGTTGGCGGAAGGAAGTTCGGGTCAAAGGCGCGGTTAGACGTCGAGGTAACTGGTGTTGAGGGCGTTGTCCTCGATGAACGCCCGCCGGGGCGCGACCTCTTCTCCCATCAGGATGGTAAAGAGTTCGTCGGCGCGGGCCGCGTCGGCGATGCTTACCTGGAGCAGCCGGCGTTTGTCCGGGTCCATGGTCGTTTCGTAGAGCTGTTTGGGATTCATTTCCCCGAGGCCCTTGTACCGCTGGATGGAAAGGCCGTGTCGTCCGGAGAGGCGTATCTGGTTGAGGATTTCCAGCGGCGAGTGAATCGGTGTCACCTTCTCGTTTTTCTGGCCCGCGTTTTCGGTGAGCGTGTATTGCGGCTCATCCTGCGAGCGGAAATGGTTCACGTCGATGCCGATGACCTCGAGTTCTTTGACGATCTTGGAAAGCTGGGTGGATTCGTAAATTTCGTGAACCGAGGTGCGGCGATTGACCCGGATACCGTCCTCGTTTTCCACCACTTTGAGATCCGGCAGATCGAAAAAATCACCTTCCAGGCCGTAATCCGCGGAGAAGCGGGCGAGGTCGGGATCGTCGTGGAGGTAAAAGAATTCCTCCCGGTTGCCTTCGCGGAGACGGGCGATGTATTTGGGCAGCGTATCCTGACCGGGTTCGTGTTGATCGAGGTATTCGGCGAGGGAGACGCCGTAGCGGGTTACCCCGCTGCCGAGTTTTTCGAGCCGCTGAAGGGCGTCGGCGATCTTTTCGAGTTGATTCGAATTGAAGGCGTGGCCATCCGCCACTCGCGTCAGGATGGTGTCCTCCGCGCCGAGCTCCAGGAGAATGCGGTTCAGTTGCTCTTCGTTGTCGATGTATTGCTCGCGCTTGCGGCGCTTGATCTTGAAGAGGGGGGGCTGGGCGATGTAGACGTAGCCCTTTTCCACCAGCCCGCGCATCTGCCGGAAAAGGAACGTGAGCAGGAGGGTGCGGATATGGGAGCCGTCGACATCGGCATCGGTCATGATGATGATGCGGTGGTACCTCGCTTTGGCGATATCAAAGGCGCCTTCGCCCTCGTGGTTGCCGATCCCCGTGCCGGTGGCGGTGATGATGGTGCGGATTTCCTCGTTGGAGAGTACCTTGTCGATGCGCGCCTTTTCGACATTGATCAGTTTGCCGCGGATGGGGAGGATCGCCTGGTAACGGCGGTCGCGCCCCTGCTTGGCCGATCCGCCGGCGGAGTCCCCCTCGACGATGTAGAGCTCCGTGAGGGAGGGGTCCTTCTCGGAGCAGTCGGCGAGTTTTCCCGGCAGACCTCCCGAGCTCATGGCGCTCTTGCGAACGGTTTCCCGCGCTTTGCGGGCCGCTTCGCGCGCGCGGGCGGCATTGAGGGCCTTCTCGATTATCCGCTTTGCCACCGCCGGGTTTTTCTCAAAGAAAAGACGGAGCTCCTCGCCCACGATTTTCTGGACGATCCCGTCGACTTCCCCGTTGGAGAGTTTGGTCTTGGTTTGTCCCTCGAAGCGCGGTTCGGGGATTTTTACGGAGATGACCGCGGTGAGGCCCTCGCGGGCGTCGTCACCCGAGATCGAGGGGTCCTTGTCCTTCACGACGTTGTTGGCTTTGGCGTAATTATTGACCACCCGCGTGAGCGCGGTGCGGAATCCCGACAGGTGGGTGCCTCCCTCGATGTTGAAGATGGAATTGGCGTAGGCGTAGATCTGATCGTTGTAGGAGTCGTTGTACTGAAGGGATACGTCGACGATGGTGGCGTGTTCGGGCTTCTGCGGGTCGGCCGTGTGCTTGCCCGTAAACGTGATGGGGTCGGGGTGGACGACGTTTTTGTTCCGGTTGAGGTAGGCGACGTATTCGGTGATCCCGTTCTGGAACTCGAAACCCTCGGATTTATTGGACCGTTCGTCGACGAGGTCGATGTGGATTCCGGCGTTGAGGAAGGCCAGTTCCCGCAATCGCTTGGCCAGAAGGTCGTATTGGAACTCAAGCACCGAAAAGATCTCGACGTCGGGTTTGAACGTGATCTTGGTACCGGTCTTTTTGGTCTCCCCGATGACCGTCAGGGGCGACGTGGTCTTCCCCTGCTCGAAGCGCATGTGATGGATCTTGCTCTCGCGGCGGACTTCGGCCTCGAACCATTCGGAGACCGCATTGACGCACTTGGCGCCGACGCCGTGGAGACCGCCGGAGACCATGTAGGCGCCCTTGGCGAATTTGCCGCCGGCATGGAGGTTGGTGAGGACCAGTTCGAGGGCGGGGATTTTGTACTTGGGGTGGATGTCGACCGGAATGCCCCGGCCGTCGTCCTCGACCGAACAGGAGCCGTCGAGGTGAACGGTGACGGTGATTTTCGAGCAGTAACCGGCCAGGGCCTCGTCGATCGAATTGTCGACGACCTCGAAAACGCAGTGGTGCAGTCCGCGCTCGTGGGTGTCGCCGATATACATGTCCGGCCGTTTGCGAACGCCTTCGAGGCCTTCCAGCTTCTGGATTTTTGAGGCGTCGTAGTCCGACTTCTTGTGGTGCTGGTCGCTAGCTTGATTTGCGGATTCTTTTTTGGCCATGTACGCTTTCGGTGAAAGAATGGATATTGTTGCAACGGGTTTTTTTTAACAACGATTTTTTTGGATTGCGGCTTTTTTTAATTCCGGGTTAAGAAGTAAAGATTAGAATTTAACTCTTTGACTTCGTGAAACTTTCCGTAAAAGTGGAATATGCCTGCCGGGTTCTGGTGCAGTTGGCCCGGGGTTACGGCAAAAAAGAGCTGGCGCATATCGAGGACCTGGCGCGGGCGGAGCGCATTCCGGCCAATTACCTGGCCCAGATACTGGCGGATTTGCGCAACGGCGGTTTGATCACCAGTCGGCGCGGTAAACAGGGGGGGTATGCCCTGGCCCGGAAGCCGGATGAGATCACGGTTTTCGATATCATTAAAACCATTGATGGAGAGTTACTTGCGCTCGGTCCCGTCAATGAGGGGCAATCGTCGCGGGCGGTGCACCAGATATGGGAGGAGATTCGCAAGGTGCTGGAGGCGAAAACCCGGGAATACTCCCTGGAAGTGCTCCTGTTGCGCGACAGCGACGAACGCATGTACTACATCTAGGAGGACGAACCGTGCGCGGCCGAGCCGTGGGGCCGGCGGCAACGGGCTCCTGCCGCGGCGGCCCGGGACCCCGCGACAACGGCTGAAATAGGGCTTGCTCTGCCGGAAACGGCGCAGGTAGGCTCGTTCCCGACTCATGCCCAGCGAACCGATTCAGAAACTCCTCATTATGCAGGAGAAAGACCGTGTCAGGATGGACCTCGAGGCTCAGCTCGAATCCATTCCGCGCGAAATCGAGGCCAACCGGAAGAAGATCGCGGAGGAGCAGGAAAAGGCCCGCCTTTCCCGGGAGGCGCGGCACAAGCTGGAGGCCCGGCGCAAGGCGCTTGAGGGAGAGCTGGAGGAACTCGGACGCAAGCTGGTTCGGTACAAGAATCAGCAGCTCGAGGTGAAGAAAAACGAGGAGTACCAGGCGCTCGACCACGAGATCGAGGATGTCAAGGCGCAGATTTCCCGGCTTGAAGACGAGGAAATCCAGGTGCTCATGGACATTGACGAGCAGAAGGCGGCCGAGGAGGAGGCGGAGGCGGAGTGCCGGGAGAAGACGGATGTCCTGGAGGGGCGCATGGCGAAGTTGGAGGAGCGCGCGGCGCGGTGCCGCGACGAGCTGGAGGAAGCGGTGAGGCGTTACGACGAGGCCCGGGAGCCCGTCGGGGAACCGTGGTTGGGGACCTACGAGCGCCTGCGGAAGCACGTTCGTTTTCCG
>PXDC01000324.1 GCA_003565135.1 Verrucomicrobiota bacterium | reverse complement strand
GGTGGATACCGACGGCACCGTACTCGCCGAAGAAACCTGGACCGGGCTGCGCCCGAGGTTCAGCCACCCGTTCGTGACGATCGAGGACATTCAGTCATCGAACGGTGCCGAATTCGAACGCCTCGGCACCCTCGACAGCTCGCTGGTGGATACCAGCTACTTCCTCGACGAGGATTTCGAAATCACGTCGATGCCGGATATACTCGCGCGACGCGGTTGGCTGGCGGGAATCCGGACGGCAAACGCGGATGTCGGAGAAACCTCCACGTCCTACCTCCAGTTCACGCCGCAGCCCGATACCGAGAACCTTCCCGGCGGCTTCCCGCCGAGTGAAAGTGTCACGGTTTTCGTGGCCTGGGATATTCGCGCGGTCGGCCACGAACCGAACTGGCTCAAGGATGATTTTGTCCTCACCCACCACATGGTCCGGGTCGACAGCAACGCGGGCGCACACCGTCTCTGGAAGAGCCGGGACGATTACCCGGTCGGGGAAACGGTAACCCTCGGCGGGGCGTCCGCAGAAGGAAACAGCATTCCCACCGGCACCAACAATTACTTCGTGCTCGCCATGGACTCCCGGGGAGCCCTCGATGAAACGTACGAAATCGAGGCAACCGGTATCCGCCATGACGGGGTGTGGGACATCAACCTCACCCTTCGGGATGCCGCCGGCGAGTCGCTGACTGTGGGTCATGAACTCGAAGAATCCCTGGACGGACACAATGACTTCGGGATTATCGTCCACCATCCCGATATCGACGCCCCCGGGATCGCCGAAGCGGACCGGCTGGTCCCGGTCTGGGATACGTTCCGCCTGACCATGGAAGGAGCGGTCGGTCCCGCGCTCGTTACCTTCAATGAATGGGCGGCGGAGTACGGCCTGACCGGAGACGATGCCGATCCGGCCGCTTCCCCGGCCGGTGACGGCGTGGCCAACCTGGTCAAGTTTGCCCTCGGGCTCGATCCGACCGTGACCGCGGCCGGGAGCGACCTCCCGCAGCCGGCCCTGGATGACGAGCACGGCCTGACGTTTACCTACACTGAATACGGCGACGTCGAGGTCACCTACATTCCCGAAGCATCGACCGACCTGTTGACCTGGTCTGCGGCGGATGTGACCGAGGTGTCGCGCCAGGCGTCCGGGGACGGCGAGTCCGTCACCGTCCGCACCACCCTCGAAGGGGACCGCGTGTTTCTACGCCTTCGCGTGGAGTGAACGGGATTCGTTTCCCATCCGGCTAATGAACCGACCGCCGGGGGGCCGCAGCCGCGGTCCCCCGGTTTCGTCGTGAGGGGGCACTCTCCTCTGCCGTGAACACCCGCATACTGTTATATTTGATCATGATGCACTCAATCCTTCCCTCTCCCGGGCAGCTCCGTTTCTGCGGATGGGCCGCCGCCTTCGGCCTCCTCCTGTCCTCGCTCCAGGCCGAATCCTTTCCCCCGACCGGCCTGTCCTTCGAAGGTTCGACCCATATTGAAATCGACCCTCCGCCCGAATCACCGATCCTGTTCGTGGAGATGTGGGTCAAACTGCCGGAGGCCGGTTATGACGGCGACGGCACCATGATCACGCCTCTTACCGACACCACCCAAACGGGCCATTATCTCGCCGTATGGACCCGGGAGGGCCGGGTCGTCGCGGAAATCCGGGACGGCTCCACGGAAGACCGCCTCTTCTCGGAATCCCTCATCAACGACGGCGAATGGCATCACGTGGGCGTGCTTTTCCGCGATACCTCCGCACCGGCTCCGTTGGCCGAGAATTCAGACGGAATCGTCATCTACATCAACGGAGAGGAAGACGCCCGCACCCCGCACAACGACTCGTTTCCCACCGCCAACCGGGGGGCCGGTATCGGACGCCGGGAACGTTCCAATCCCAGCCATTACTTCGAAGGCACCCTGAGCCAAATCCGCGTCTGGGATCGCGCCCTCGGAGAGTCGGAGATCCAGGAAAACATGTACGCCGAACGTTCCGGCGACGAACCGGGACTGGTGGCGTATTGGAAACTCGATGACACGGCGGACAACGTGGCGTGGGATGCCTCACCCAGCGAAAACCACGGCACGATTGTGCGCCCGGTGCACGACTGGAGCTGGGCCGGGTTCGTCACCGCCGATTCCGCCGTTATCAAGGCGGGACGTCCGGATACGCCCCCCGCCCTCCAGGTCGCCACCGGAAGCGAATTCCAGGACACCCTCGAAATCGACCCCGCTTCCATAATCGACGCCGGTGACCTCGGCCAGCTTGCCGAATACCGCGTCGAGGGCCTGCAACCGGATACCCTTTACCACTATCGCTGGGCCGACCGGCAGGAGGAAGGACCCTTCGGGCAATTCCGGACGATGCCCGAGCGCGCCGCGTCCTTCACCCTCGGGTTTTCCGCCTGCGCCGGTACCGGTTCCAATCACGAGGTGTTCGACGTCATCCGTTCGCATGAGCCCGATTTCTTCGTCCACACCGGCGACCTCCACTACGAGGATATCGCCACCAACGACGTCAACCGTTTCTACCGAGCCTACCACGATGTCCTCCTCGGGTCCCCCCGGCAGAACCGCCTGTTCCGTTCCATGCCGGTCGCCTACATGTGGGACGACCACGATTACGGCCCGAACAATTCCGACAGCACGGCCCCCGGGCGCGAAGCCGCGCTCGCCAGCTACCGCAACGTCGTTCCCCACTACCCGGCCGCCCTGGGTGAAGCCCCCGACACCCCCGTGGGTCAGGCCTTCAGTGCCGGACGCGTCCGATTTATCATGCCCGACCTCCGCTCGCACCGGACCCCGAACTCGGCCCCGGACGGCCCGGACAAGACCATGATGGGCCACGACCAGCGCGCATGGTTCAAAGAGGAAATGCTGGCCGCGCGCGACGACTACGCGCTTATCGTCCTCGTCAGCGGTGTCCCCTGGATCTCGCCCGATGGCGGACACAGCGACAGTTGGGCCTCGTTCCAGCACGAACGACACCTGATCAGCCAGTTCATGGTCGAAAACGGCATCGACAACGTCGTCATGATCGCCGGAGACGCCCACATGCTCGGCGCCGACGACGGCAGCAACAATACCTACGCCACCGTGGACGGTGTCACCGGCCCGGGTTTTCCCGTCTACCACGCAGCGGCCCTCGACCGGGGCGGTTCGGTCAAGGGCGGACCCTACTCCCACCCCACCTTTCCCGGCGGCGGCCACTTCGGCCTTCTGCATATCGAAGACAACGGGGAACGCATTCGGGCTACCTTCGAAGGACGCCACTACGATGAGGGCGTCAAACTGGAGCTCCAATATGAAACCGGCACCCGCTCCTTCGGCGCGTGGGCCCGCTCCCACTTCACGGCGGCCGAACGGGCCGACGAGGCGATCGGCGGTCTCTACGCCGATCCGGGGGGCGACTCGATTTCCAACCTCGTCAAGTACGCTTTCGGACTCGATCCGTGGACCCCTGTCGCCCGCGGGGACTTGCCGACCACCGAGTTTCCCGCCGACAACGGCCGCTTCCGTATTCACTACCGCGAACGCAGCGACGCCCGTGATATCGAGTACGTCACCGAGATTTCCCACGACCTCGAAACCTGGACTGCGGCGGACGTCACCGAAACCCTCCGCGAATCCGACGGCGATCGCAAGGGATTCGACAAAGTGACCGTCGAAACCACAACCCTCGACACAGTCGAACGCGCCTTTATTCGTATTAAGATTCGCCTCCGCGACGACAAAGTCGAATCCGATCCACCCCGCCTTTGATTTTGTCGCCTTTCCTTCAGCCAGCCGATAACTGTGAAAATCATGAAGTCTTCCCTTTGCTCGACCCGCTCGGCGTCGCACGCTTGTCTGACGCTCCTCGTTGCCCTCGCGTCCCCGAACGCCTTCGGCTCGGACCGCCCCGCCAGCCAATGGGTATGGCCGGGCGAGAACGGCACCCTGGAATACCGCGAAACCGACCGCGGCGACCGTATTCCGGACTTCTCCAACGCCGGCTACGGCGGCGGCGGGGTCGCACTTCCCGAGATGCCCGTGGCGCTGACCCTGGAACCGGAGCCCGGCGACGACACCGCGCGCATCCAGGCGGCCATTGATCGCCTCGGGAGGGAAGAGCCCGGCCACGATGGTTTCCGCGGCGCGATCCTTCTCAAGGCCGGTGACTACGAGCTCTCCGAGGGGATCGCGATTCGCCACAGCGGCATTGTCCTGCGCGGGGAGGGCAAGGAGGAGGGCGGCACCGTCCTGCGCGCCACCGGACAGCCGGGAGACTGGAACAGCCGCCTGATCGAAATCGGCGCACCCGATGGAGACCGGCGCGAAGTCGAGGGCACCCGCACCGAAATCGCCGATGCCTACGTCCCCGTCGGCGCCCGATCCTTTCGCGTCGAGGACGCCTCCGGCCTCTCCGCGGGCGACCCGGTGATCGTTCACCGCCGGGTCAACGACCGTTGGGTCCGCGACCTCGGCATGGATGGGATCCCGGACGGCACCGGGGGACGGACCTCCAACCAGTGGGACGCAAGCCAGTACAACTACGACTACGACCGGGTGATTGTCGCCATCGACGGGAACGTGGTAACCTTGGACGCTCCGCTGGGCGACGCCGTCGATGCGACTTACGGCGGAGGCGCCCTGTACGCCTACACGTTCCCCGAACGCATCACCGGCGTGGGAATCGAAAATCTCAAGGCGGTCGCCGTCTACTCCGGCGATCGCGACGAAGACGGCGATCACTTCCGCACCATGATCCGGATCGACCGGGCCAAAAACGCGTGGGTCCGCGACGTGCGTTCCTACCATTTCGGCTTCGGCCAGGTGCGGGTCCGGCGCCGGGCGAAATGGGTGACCATCCAGGATTGCGACGTGCTGGAACCCGCCGCCCGCATCGGCGGCAGCCGCCGCTACGGCTTTTACCTTTACGGCCAACTCACCCTCGTGCAGCGCTGCTTCGCCAACGAGGACCGGCACGCCTTCGCCTGGAATCAGCGCAGCGCGGGCCCGAACGTTTTTCTCGATTGCCATGCCGTCGATTCCAACAACGACATGGGCCCCCACCACCGCTGGTCCACGGCCGGCCTGACGGACAATGTCCGCATCCCCGACCACGCCATCCGCGTGCAGAACCGCCTCCACATGGGCAACGGACACGGTTGGGCCGGCGCGAATTTCGTTGTCTGGAATTCCTCAGCCAACGAAATCGTCGTCCACAGTCCGCCCATCGCCCAGAACTGGGCCATCGGGGTAACCGGAGAAAAACGCAAACCGCAACTGGCCCGGATCGCTTCGTTCCGAAACTTCACAAGCCCGGAGTATCTCGACGAACACGGGACCGAATTCCCGCCGGAATGGGGGTTCGACGAACACGGCGATCGCTACTGGGACTCCCACAACCAGCCCGTGCGCCCGGTCAGCCTCTACCTGGCCCAACTGGCCGACCGGCTCGGTCCCGGGGCGGTCGGAAACATCAACGACCGCCCCTATTCCTTCCAGGACGAGCTCGAAACTGAAATAAAGTAATTCTCGCGCCGGCCGGCACCCGGATACCCATGTCCATGACCCGTCAGACACTCTCACTCTCCGTCGTCCTCCTTCTCACCCCGTTCAGCACTTCCCTCGCGGAACGGAACGCCGCCCCGGCGGTCGAGGTACTCTCCCTCGCCACCTTCGTCGACGGGGACGCCTCCCTCAAACCCTGGTCGCCGCGTTCCGACTCCTCGATAGCGCTGGAATCTTCCTTTGCCACGGAGGGTTCCCACTCGCTGCAGCTGACCTTTTCCGGATGGGAGGAGGGCGTCAACCCCTGGCCGGGAGTCACGCTGGACCTCGCCGGCGATTCGAAGGAAGGCGCCGACTGGACCCCGTACGACCAGCTCGTATTCGACGTCCACAACGCCTCCGATTGGCCGGCCCAGTTACGGTGCAGCCTCAGCGACGCCGACGGCAACCGGATGCGCAGTTTTACCCTCGAACTCGACGTCGCCGAAACGCGCCAGGTCTCTCTCCCGATGCGCCGGGCCCGGCTTACAGGAGATCCCGAGAAGCCGCTCGACCTCGAGCGCGTCACGGCCCTGACGTTCGACCGCCGCGCCGCCGAGGTCGACAACACGTTCCATATAGACAATCTCCGGCTCAAAGCCGCCGAACCGGACCTCGATTCCATCGCGTTCGCGCCCGATCCGTTCGAACGGGGACACCTTTCCCTCTTCGGGAACCTGCCCCGCCCCTTCGATTTCGCCATCGAGGTGGTCGACGCCGAAAACGATCGCGTCGTTCACCGCGACCGCCGCGCCAACAGGCGCCGCCTTTTCTGGCAATGGGACGGCCGGGTCGACGGGCAACCGCTCCCGCCGGGCGATTACCGCCTCCTGCTCCACGCCACCGACGCCGGGCGCGCTCCCGGCAGCCCCTACACGCGGAAGATCGGCGAATTCCGGATTCGTCCCGAGAACTCCGGCCCGGAAACCCCGTCCCTCGCCGCCTGGTTTGCCCCGTCCACCGACAAGATCATGCTCCACGACAGGCCGGAAACGGATCAACCCGTGTACCGGACTCGCCCGCCAAACGGGGAAGCCCTTTTCCCGGAGGCAGCGGAGCCGCTCCGGATCGACATGGCCCGCAACGCCCATCAGGCCGCCCAGGTCGTGTTCCTTGCCGGCGAGGAACCGGTTGAAATCCAGGTCGCCCTCGGAGAACTCACGCACGTCGACTCCGGCGCCGATTTCAACCCGGGCCAAAGCAAAATCCATCAGGTCGGCTACATCAAGACCCGCGAACCGGGACTCTACCAGGTCGACTTCTCCGGCTGGTGGCCGGATCCGCTTCTTTCGCCGGAAACGATGATCGCTTCACCCGGGGAAGCCATGCCGGTGTGGGTTTCGCTGAAAGCCCTCCCCGAAACCGAACCGGGGCTGTACCGCGGAAGCCTGACCGTCGGAGCCGGCGGACGGAGCGGTTCGCTTCCGCTGGAAGTGCGCGTATACGACGTCACCCTCCCTTCCGAAACCACCATCGCCACCGCTTTCCAGTTCAGCGAACGCCGGGCCGAGAACCTGCACGGGGATGCCTGGTCGGACGAACTGCGCGACCGGTACTTCGACTTCCTTGCCGGCCACCGCCTGGAACCGGACAATATTTACCGGTCTTCACCGCCGCCGGTCGAATGGGTGGAACGCCACGCGGCCTCCGGCCGTCTCCGGAATTTCAATACCATCTACGCGAGCGAAGACCGCGCGAACGAGGAGGAACTCGACCGGCTGATGCGGGAGTTGGACCCGTTCGTGGATGCATTGAGGGATCGCGGTCTGATGGACCACGCCTACCTGTACGGGTTCGACGAGGTGTCGCCGCCGGGATTCGAAGCAATGAAAACCTTCCTCGGCCACCTGAAAGACCGCTACCCGGACCTGAGGACAATGACCACCGCCTACGACCGGACCTACGGAACGACCAACGGACTCGATGAGGTGGTGGACATCTGGCTTCCCCTGACCGACGCCTGCCACCCGAAAGTGGCAGAAACCGCGCGGTCACAGGGGCAGGAAGTCTGGTGGTACATCTGCATTGGCCCGCGGAACCCGTGGGCAAACTGGTTCGTGGAGTACACGGCCATTGAGCCCCGCCTCATCATGGG
>PXDC01000498.1 GCA_003565135.1 Verrucomicrobiota bacterium | reverse complement strand
TGGCGGGCATGCCCCTGGTTCTCTACGGTGGCTGGTGGCTGGTGCCGGTGGGGATAGCCTGTATCCTCGCCGGATTCGCCTACACCGCGGGTCCCTGGCCCCTGGCCTACCACGGCCTGGGGGACCTCTTTGTGTTTCTTTTTTTCGGGGTGGTTGCGGTAACGGTGACCTATTACGTGCATACCGGAACGGTGACCGCGGTGGCGTTCACGGCCTCGCTTCCGGTCGGGGCCCTGATCACGAACATCCTGGTGGTTAACAATCAACGGGATCGGCGCGGCGACGCCCTGGCGGGCAAGCGGACCCTTGCGGTTCGTTTCGGTGAGAGTTTTTCCCTCGCCCAGTACCTCGGCTCCCTCGCGCTCGCTTTCGGAGTGCCCGTGGTCCTCTGGGTTTCCGTCCCCCTGGGGGCCGCCGTCCTGTTGCCCGTCGTACTCGTTCCCTGGGGCGGTTTTCTCTTTCGATCGTTTGCCCGGGCCGAGAGCGGGCGAGGGTACAACGGCATTCTCGCCGGGACCGCCCTCCTGGCGCTCGCTTTCAGCGGCCTGTTCGCGCTGGGAATTTTGCTCGGTTAGTCCCTGATTCGTGAAATCTTGCGCGAAACACACAAAATATTCCGAAAGGTGTTCGCCACGTAGCAGCGCGCCGCCGGGTCGGGGTGGAATGCCGGCAATCGGCGGGACTTTTACCTTGACGGGACTGGAGCCGCGGTTGTCATTCTGAATTACACGTGAAGGTCACCGTATTTGTCACACCGAAAAAGAACGTCCTTGATCCGCAGGGCGCCGCAGTCGCGCACGCCATGACGAGTCTGGGGTTCAAAAACCTGAAAAGCGCCCGTATGGGCAAGGTTATTGAACTGGAAATCGACGGCGTGCCCGG
This sequence comes from Verrucomicrobiota bacterium, assembly GCA_003565135.1. Classification (GTDB taxonomy): domain Bacteria; phylum Verrucomicrobiota; class Verrucomicrobiia; order Opitutales; family T3Sed10-336; genus PXDC01. Next base: position 6,807 of record PXDC01000498.1, on the reverse strand, counting down.
CGATGAGTTTAATGCCGCCGTGGACAGGATCTGCGAGGACCTGTTGAGCAATCCGGTAATCGAGGATTACCGGTGGACCCTCGACGAAGCGGGACGATGAAGGCCGCTGTCATTCAGTTCCCCGGCTCCAATTGCGACCGGGACGCCGTGCATGCGTTCGACGACGTGCTCGGCCATCCGGCCCGGCTCGTTTGGCACAAGGAGACCTCGCTGGGCGACGCCGAACTGGTGGTGCTGCCCGGCGGGTTTTCCTTTGGCGATTACCTGCGTTGCGGCGCCATCGCCCGCTTTTCGCCGATAATGGCGGCGGTGTCGGAATTCGCCCGCCGGGGGGGCGTGGTTATCGGGATCTGCAACGGTTTTCAGATCCTGTGCGAAGCCGGTCTTCTGCCCGGGGCGCTCATTCGAAACGAATGTCTCGAATTCCGCTGCCGTACCGTCGTCTTGCGGGTGGAAGATGCGGGGCCCTGCTTCAACCGCGGGGACCTGGGTGATACGCTCCGCATTCCGGTCGCGCACGGCGAGGGCAATTACCGGATTGACGGGGACGGGCTGGCGGCCCTGCGGCGCAACGGGCAGATTCTGTTTCGCTACGCCTCCGGCGGATCGGCCGGAGATCCCGCGCGGGAGAATCCCAACGGCTCGATCGACGATATTGCGGGAATTCGAAACGAACAGGGCAATATTTTCGGCATGATGCCGCACCCGGAGCGGGCGGTGGAGTCTTTTCATCCCAGTCGTGACGGCATTCCCGTCCTCAAGGCCGTCTTGCGGACGGCACAAGACGCGGCGCGCGTGAAGGTTTGATTTTCCCATGACGGTATCGCACAAGCTCCCGCCCAATCCGGACCCGGTCCTCAACGTGGAGATCACTCCCGCGCTCGTGGAAAAACACGGGATCCTTCCGGAGGAATACGAAAAAATCGTGGCCGGCCTCGGCCGCGAACCGACGCTGACCGAACTGGGGATCTTCAGTGTGATGTGGTCGGAACACTGTTCGTACAAGAATTCCCGCCCTCTCCTGAAGGGATTCCCGACGGAAAAGGCGCGGGACGACCAACCCTACGGAAAGGTCCTGGTCAAAGCGGGGGAGGAGAACGCCGGGGTCATCGATATCGGGGAGGGATGGGGGATCTGTTTCAAGATCGAGTCGCACAATCATCCCAGCGCGGTGGAACCTTTCGAGGGCGCCGCTACCGGCGTCGGGGGAATTATCCGCGACATCTTCACCATGGGCGCGCGGCCGGTGCTGTTGACGAACTCGCTGCGTTTCGGGGATCTTCGCTCCGCCACCGTGCGCCGCCTGTTCCGGGGGGTTGTGGGCGGAATCGCCCATTACGGCAATTGTATGGGCATTCCCACGGTCGGGGGCGATGTTTACTTCGACCCCTGCTACGAGGGGAATCCCCTGGTCAACGCCCTATGCCTCGGTGTCCTTCGCCACGATCAAATCAAACGCGGCGCCGCTTCCGGCGTCGGCAACCCGGTTTTTTATGTCGGTGCCTCCACCGGTCGCGACGGTCTCGGGGGGGCCAGTTTCGCCTCGCGCGAACTCACCGAGGAGAGTCAGGCCGACCGGCCGGCGGTGCAGAAGGGCGATCCGTTCATGGAGAAACTCCTCATGGAGGCCTGCCTCGAAATGATGGACGTGCCCGGATTGGTGGTCGGCATCCAGGATATGGGCGCGGCCGGCCTGACCTGTTCCAGTTGCGAGACCGCCGCCCGCGGGAACGCGGGAATCGAGATTGAGCTCGACCGCGTTCCGCAGCGCGAAACAGGCATGAATTCCTACGAAATCATGCTGTCCGAAAGTCAGGAGCGGATGCTGGTGATCGTGCAGAAGGGGCGGGAGAGGGAAATCGAAGCGATTTTCGAAAAATGGGACCTGCACGCCGAACAGGTCGGGGAAGTGACCGAGGGGGATCGCATGGTGGTCAAACAGCACGGGGTAACCGTGGCTGATATCCCCGCCAAATTGCTGACGGATGAAGGCCCGGTGTACGAGCGTGAATCCCGCGAGCCCGGGTACCTGTCGGAAACGCGGAACTGGGATCCGGAGCATCTTGGTCAACCCGGAGAAGCGGCGTTGCGGGAAGCGCTTCCGCGCCTGTTGGCTGTCCCGAGCGTCGCTTCCAAACGCTGGATATACCAGCAGTACGATCACATGGTCATGGCCAATACAGTGGTTGAACCGGGCAGCGATGCGGCCGTGGTTCGCCTTCCGCTCGGCCGGTCGGAAAAGTACGTGGCGATTGCCAACGACTGCAACGGGCGTTACTGTTACCTCAATCCCTACCGGGGAGGCCTGATCGCCATGGTCGAGTGTTTGCGCAACCTGGCCTGCAGCGGCGCGGTGCCGCTGGCCATGACCGATAATTTGAATTTTGGCAATCCCTACAAGCCCGAAGTATTTTACACCATGAAAGAGAGTGTGCGGGGGCTGGCCGAGGCCTGCCGCGCTTTTGATGTTCCGGTGGTTGGAGGCAATGTCAGTCTCTACAACGAGAATCAAAAAGGCGCCGTCGATCCGACCCCGGTGGTTTCGGTTGCCGGGCTGATCGAGGATCCGAACCATATCACGAGAGGATTTTGCCGGGCAGCGGGCGAACGCCTGATCCTGCTGGGAGGGCTTCCGGACGAACTCGGCGGGAGCACCTACCTCGAGCTCTGCCATGGGTTGAAAACCGGGGACGCCCCCCGGGTGGATCTGGAGGCGGAAAAGAGGCTCCATGAATTCGTTCGCGGGCGGATTCGAGACGGCCGGGTGGCGGCCGCCCACGACCTGGCCGAGGGAGGCCTGCTCGTCGCCCTGGCTGAAATGCTTTTCGGCGAGGTCACGCTGGGGGCGGAAATAACTTTGCGCGAGGTGCCGGATGGCGCCCGTCTCGACGCCTTGCTTTACGGGGAAAGCCAGGGCCGGGTGATTCTGGCCGTGGATGCCGATGTGGAGCGGGAAGTCGTCGACGCCGCGCACGCGGCGGGCGTTCCGGCCGCGACCGTGGGAACGGTTCGGGACAAACCGGAGTTGTCGGTCACGTGTGCCGGCCGCGCCGGTCCGTGGACCTGGTCCGTTGTTGAATTGCGAAGTGCCTGGGAACGGGCGATTCCTGAAGCTATGCGGCTTCCGGGGCTTCCGGAGTGAAGCCCTTGCCACTTATTTCATTCAATCCGTCCCGCTTTGAACGATGAGTGATCCGATCAAACACGAGTGCGGCGTGGCCGTAATCCGCCTTCTCAAACCGTTGCAGTATTACCAGGAAAAATACGGGAATTGCCTTTACGGGTTTCACCGGCTTTTTCTCCTGATGGAAAAACAGCATAACCGGGGCCAGGACGGGGCGGGCGTTGCGGCCATGAAACTGGGCATGCCCGCGGGCGAGCCGTATATTTTTCGAACGCGCAACATCAAGACCAACCCGCTCGATCGGATTTTTCGACGCGTCCTGAAAGACTTCGGCAAGCTGGAGAAATCCGGGGCGGTTCATCCCGAGTTCGCCTCCACCGTAAAACAGAACTTCGACTACGGGGCGGAGGTTTTCCTGGGACACCTGCGATACGGAACCTTCGGCGGATACGGTCTCGGTTCCTGCCATCCCTACTTCCGCAAAAGCAACTGGCCGGCCAAGAACCTTGTCATCGCGGGCAACTTCAACCTCACGAATACCCCGGAGCTCAACGATCGCCTGATCGACATGGGGCAGCATCCGATTTACGACTCGGACACGCAAACCCTGCTGGAGAAGGTCGGGCACCATCTCGATATCGAACACGAGCGCCTTTACGAAGAGTTCTCCCGGGCCGGAAAATCGGGTGCGGAAGCGGTTGAAGCGCTGGGACGTGAGCTCGATCCGGCCCAGGTTATTTCGGAGGCGTCGCGGGAATGGGACGGCGGGTACACCATCGTCGGCATGATTGGAAACGGCGATACGTTCGCCCTCCGCGATCCCGCCGGTATCCGGCCCTGCCATTATTACCTGGACGACGAAGTCCTTGCCGTAGCCTCCGAGCGGGCGCCCCTGATGACCGTGTTCAGCGCGCGGGCCGACCAGGTGCGGTCGGTTCAGCCGGGGCATGTGGTTGTGTTGAAACGGGACGGTACCTTTTACGAAAAGCCGTTTGCCCAGAACGCCCAGCCGGCATTTTGCACCTTTGAGAGGATTTACTTTTCCCGCGGCAACGACCCCGATATCTACCGCGAGCGCAAAGCCCTGGGAGGGGCGTTGGTGGAGCAGATCCTGCGTGAAATCGACAACGATCTCGACCGGGCGGTATTTGGGTACATCCCCAATACCGCGGAGGTGGCGTATTACGGGATGATGGAGGAACTGCGCTCCCGCCGCCGGCGGGAGGTCAAGGCCGATATCCTGAAGGCCGCCCGGGAGGGGACCATTACCGGGGAACTGCTGGACGGCCTGATCCTTTCCAACTGGCCGCGCAGCGAAAAGATCGCGCACAAGGATATCAAGCTCCGCACCTTCATCAGCCAGGAGAAATCGCGGCGGGATCTCGCGTCCCATGTCTACGACATCAGCTACGGCGTGGTCGGGCCCGAAGACGCGCTGGTTTGTATCGATGATTCCATCGTGCGGGGCACCACGCTTCGTTATTCCATCCTGAAGATCCTCTCGCGGCTCAATCCGAGAAAAATCATCATCGCCTCCACCGCACCTCAAATCCGCTATCCGGATTGTTACGGGATCGATATGTCCGAACTGGGTAAATTCATCGCGTTCGAGGCTGCCATCGCCCTGATCAAGGAGCGCGGCATGGGCGAACTCGTCAACGAAGTCTACCGGGAATGCCTGGCCGAGGTGGAAAAGCCGATGAGAAAAATCACCAACCGGGTCAAGCGCATCTACGATCCCTTCAGCGCCGACGAAATATCCGCCAAAATTTCGCAACTGGTTCGTCCCCAACTCGACGATTGGCACGGTGAAATCCAGGTGATGTTCCAGACGATCGAAAATCTCCATCGCTCCCTTCCCGACCATCACGGCGACTGGTATTTCACCGGCGATTTTCCCACCGCGGGCGGCTTCAAGGTCGTCAACAAGGCTTTTATCAATTACTACGAGAAGCAGGAGGGGCGCAGTTATTGAGGCCGAAAGCCGCGGCCGTTCCGAACCTTTCCACCGCGCCGGCCGACGGCAACAAAACGTATCCGATGAGGAGGAGGGGGCCTCCGGTTGTGCCGGTTTGGACCCCGGGGACGCGTGTGTTCGGGCGGACCGAAAGGGGGCCCGTTGCGGGAGCCCGGTCGAGTCCCGTAAATCCTTGTCAACGCGACGTGCGGATTCATAATCGGGTTATATGTTCAGATTCCCCGCTTTTCGCCGGTACCTCCCGACCCTTTTATGCCTGTTGATGATGTCGTTTTCCGCTCATGCCCGGACCGTGGTGAAAGAAATCGAAGTCGCGCCCGCCTGGGCGGGTCATCGGGTCGGGTTTCACCTTCAGACGCACGGCGATCGTCAGTTCGTGTGCTTTTACGACGCCGATCGGCGCATGACGGTCGCGGTTCGCGAGCTCGGTTCGGACGAATGGGACTTCGCCGTGCTGCCCGAGACCGTGGGCTGGGACAGTCACAACTATATCACCATGACGGTCGACGACGATGATCATCTCCATTTGAGCGGCAATATGCACAATGTTCCGTTGATCTATTTCCGTTCACGCGAACCGCTCGATATCCACAGCTTCGAGCGAATTCCGGAAATGGTCGGGGAGGAGGAATCCCGTGTCACCTATCCCCGGTTTTTCCGCGGTCCCTCCAACGAGCTTATTTTCACCTATCGCGAGGGCGGCAGCGGAGACGGCGAGCAGATTTACAATGTTTACGATCACAGCGATCAAAGCTGGCGCCGACTGTTGGATCAGCCCCTGGTTACCGGGGAGGGCAAACGCAACGCTTACCTGCGGGGACCCCAGCGCGGTCCCGACGGTTATTTTCACCTCGTCTGGGTGTGGCGTCACGATTACCGGGCGCAGACCAATCACCACCTGTCCTACGCCCGCAGTGCCGACCTCGTTAACTGGGAGAACAGTCGCGGCGAGCCGATCGCACTGCCCATCACATTCGATACCGGGGAAGTGGTCGATCCCGTTCCGTCGGAGGGCGGGATCATCAACGGCAACACCCGTATAGGCTTTGATTCCAGCGGAAGGGTCGTGCTCTCGTATCACAAGTTCGACGGCGACGGCAACACCCAGGCGTACAATGCCCGCCTGGAGGAGGGGGAGTGGGTGATTTACCAGGTCAGCGACTGGAATTACCGGTGGTTTTTCGAGGGTGGGGGATCCATTCCGTTCGAAATCAGGGTCGGTCACGTGCGGCCGTACGGAGATGGCAGACTGATTCAATGGTACCACCACGCTGAATACGGCAACGGGCGCTGGGTGCTGGACGAGGAAACGTTCGAGGTCGTGGAGAATCTGCCCCCGGATGAACCGCGGCCCGCCGAGCTGGAAAAACCGAAATCGGAGTTTCCCGGCGTGCAGGTGATCTGGGCCGGGGATTCCGGCCGCAGCGGCCAAACGGGAATCCGCTACCATCTGCGTTGGGAAACCCTCGGCCCCCATCGGGATCGCCCGCGGGAGGGAGATATTCCGGATCCGTTCATGCTCACCGTTTATAAAATCGGCTCCGATCAGTAGGTGACTGGAGAGAATCAATATTTTGACGGGTGCGGGAACGGTTTGACGGTTGCCACCTGGGAGGAACCGGGGATTTTGCCCGATGGGCGACCGCGTTTCGCGGCATGAAACCGCTCCCGCCGCAAATCGAGGTGCACACGTTTACCTGCCAAT
>PXDC01000172.1 GCA_003565135.1 Verrucomicrobiota bacterium | reverse complement strand
AGCATCTTTTTTGCTTGTTTTACCGAATTCAATATTTTAGCAGAAAAAGTTCAATAAAATTGGTCGTTTAAGAAAAAATAACCCCGGGACAGCGATAGTTTTTGCGCAGTCTGCCGTCCCCGTGTGTCTCTTTGAACCATGTCAATTTTTCCGGGGTTGACCGGTGCCTGCTCCAGTGTTAACTGATCATCGTGAAGAATGTCATTTGCGGTGATATTCTCATGTTTCTTAGACATTTAACTCACCTCATCGATGTATGCCTTGCCAACTTCAACAGAAAATGATCTGTTTTCTGTTGTAATCTACAGATTACTTCTTTCTGCAAAGCTCAGATCCATTATACTAGTATACGTGATGCGAATTGACTTCCATTTCCCCAAAACAGTAAATAGTTGTCACAAAATAAACTCTGGATTCAATATTTGATGCCTCTTACTGCTTAAGATCTTTCAAAATACTTTCCCGTATCTTTCTGGATATAGCATAACTTAAAACTTAAGCACCCGGCACGGTTGACTGATACTAATAGGGATTGTCATCCAGAAACTCTTTCATCTGTGTCACTTGTTCACATATTGGAATTTTGTATAACTCTTCTTCTGAATAACCTTTAGCATCACCATAAAGTAAGAATTCGTAATTGAAATCCATGAACTTCAACCATATCTCGTTTGGACTTGGTGCATTCAATAAATTCTCATTTGTAACAAACCAATGTCTTATAGACTTAACTAAATTATCCTCTTTGTCTTCATGATACTGAATGTCTATGCCAGAAATATCTGAAAGCGCCTTCATATAATCGTAATTCTTACTACCAATCACCAAAAATTTCTTTCTTCTAAGCTCTGCAGTATTTCCATATTTTCTACATCCAAAGTCTACACCAAGTTCAAAAGGCATATTCATTCTTGCAAATTCACCCTTTTTCTTTGCCTGAATCTTCGATAAATCGTGGATTGAAAATTTGGATTGACATATGATATCCATAATCTTCTGCAGCCTAATCTCTCCTGCATCCGAGGATTCAAGGGATAATCTGGGGAGATAACCGAGAGAAACTATTGTAAAAATCATACTATGTAGCATCTTATTATATGTCCTATCAAAAGGACAATTAATAAATACAGATTTTTCGAAGCTCATGAGTTCTTACCACTTTTAGGTGGACTAGTAGTAGATGAAAAATTCTTTGAGTTAAGTATCCGGCCATCTTTTCGGTGGACTACTAAGCTTGAATGCTGCGACTTAGCAATTTTCTTGCCATAGTTCAAAGCTTCATTTTTTGTTTTAAAATTTTTTGTCGCTCGTGTGGAACCGCTCTTTTTAACACTCCATCCTCCAGACGTATTTGGAACAACATGTTGAGCATTTCTTTTCATGTGGTCTTCTCCTTCCACAAACAAATTCCTTATTTCAGCTAACGGTTCTGCATTTCCGATGCCCTCGAATTCTATAACCTCGCAAATCAAAGTTTAAAGAAATCTGCTAAACAAGTATTGGGATTGCCCACTTTTTAATTGGATCTGGTAGAGCCCAGAAGAGTGTGTGTCACAGAAATTCATTGATGAGCATAATTAACCATCTCCAATACCTAAACCGTAATATTTAAGAATGACAAGTGATAACAATGCCTTCCCGATTATTAGCCAGACAAATTCGAGTAAATGGAACCTTCCAATATTCCAATTGTTGAACATTGATAGTACTGAGAAATGATCTTATAATACATTTTTTCTTGCTAGCCATTGTGTATGTTCGCGCGAAAATGCACTTTCACTGTTAGTAACAAATTCTCCAAATGCATCTTCAGTGGAAACATGTTCGAGCTCTCCACGGATAATTCCAATCTCATGTGCAGCAATTCCGTATGCAGAAGTCAACTCTCTGAAACGCTTAACTTGAATCCAGGTCAAAATAGCTCCAGCACAAACAAGAAATATCTCAGTAGGCCAGTATCTCACATTAGGATAGGCCACCCGAAAGATAACAAATATGATCGCAAGTAGTTGACATAGAATAAACATGATAAACCAGCTCCGGCTTGCTTTCTTATTCTTAGCTGATTTCTTTGCATACCAATTTCTCTGCTCATCTATTCTTTTTTTTCTATAGAAATCTATCCTTTTTTCAAGTGTCATATTACGTATCTCGCACATAAAGTCTGTTATTTGCTCTTTACAAGAAACATCACCACCTAATTCATGTCCCAATTCTTTATGTTCACTAATAATACTCTTCAAAAGCTCGCGGAAATCTGTCTTTACAATCTGAATATCATTAATTTCCGAGAAAGGATCAGCACGCATCATAAAACGCCATGAACTTGTCTTGATTGACTCTGCAACAGCTCTTGCTCTATACCATGTGTCTTCGTCTTTCTTTAAAATCATACTAAAGGAAACAAATATAGAAACAATTATTACAAATGCTGCACCTATAGCCGCACTTTTATCCTGTATACCATAAACAGAAAGGGCAGCTGCTATAATAAGTAATAGCAAATAAACGAAAACTGTTAGAAGATATGCACTCTGTGCGTTTATTGAGGCTATATTTGCCGCCTTGTAAAGTGCTGGATAAAATTGATCATTTATCTCATTATTATTCATTTCTTGCACTTTCATCAACTCCATTCATTCGATGCAATTTATTTATTCAAAATCACAGAATAGTATTGATTCCTCATTTTATCAATTTCAATTTTTAAAGACTGGTATCATTTTGGTATCTAAATCTGGCAGTAGAATCTATCAAGTATTCCTTGTGTCTGCGAATAACAATCTTGCTCTTACTAACTATTTAATTAGCCAGCTAACAGGAGTTTTTATGATACATAATACCATGAGTCTATAATCTTTTGACCAAAGTAAATTCGTCTTTACGTTCTTTTTTTGAAATCGCATTATCAATATATTTATTAATATCACTTTTAAAATCATTGTAACTTACCAGTGATATGTACGAATCCTCTAAGCTGTCATAAATACTATTACACGGGTTCGCTTTATACCCAGGTTTTATGTTCATCATGTTTTTTCTTACTAGATTATTTACGTCTTTAATAATAGATACAGTAGTTTCCTCTTTACATATATCACATTGATGTTTATCACTGGTAATTAATATATTTCTAGCCTCTTCGCTATAAACAGCTACCACACCATTTGTAGTATTGTTTTCCCTTTCCTCTAACGAATACCGCAGCTCATCGTACATCCAATCATCATATTTATCTGTCCAAATATCTTTGTTATACTCAATGGCATTTGGTGTTAATAGAACAATTGTAACGCTAGTTCGTTTTAATTTATTATAAAGATATCTTTGTATTGCATCATCGGATATTTGAGATCTATCAACATTCTCAGAATTATCAATCACATCATCACTATGATCAAACAATTCGCAAAGTTCATCTTTATACTTTTCACCATCACTAAATCTAAATGAAATAAAAACTCTCCTTGCCATTTGTATGCCCCCTCTACATCATGTCGATAAGTTTGAATAATTCAAATTACTTTTTCGATGAATAATTGAACCTCAGTTTCTCCTTTTAAAAAATCTCAAATATTTTCATTGTAATTGTCCATAATTAACTTCTCATAAATTTCAATACTCCCCATTCTCATCAGCCGCTAAGAAGCCTTCCAATCCCTCATCCACTCTTTGCTCATACAACCCCAACTCACTAACCGCTACATTCCCGCACATCAACTCTGCCTGCTGCAGCACAATTTCCACTGCGCCTTTGGTGTGGGAGGGTGGGTAGTCGTAATCTTTCAGCAATCGCTTCACGATTCTGCGCATGCCCGCCTGGGCACTGGCGCGGACGGTCCAATCGATGGTAACGTTGCGGCGAATGGCTTCTGTTAATTCATGGGCCAGCTTCTTCAGTTGCTCGTTGTCCATGAAGTCTTTGACGGCTTCGTCGGCGGTGAGGGCGTCATAGAAGGCGATTTCGTCGGGGGTAAGGCCCAGGTCGGCGTCTGCTTCCTGCTGTTTCTTGATTTCTTTTGCCATGCGCATCAGTTCTTCAATAACTTGTGCGTTGGTCAGGGCACGGTTGTTGTATTGGTTCAGGGTGTTTTTCAGTTTCTTGGAGAACTTTTCAGATTTCACCAGATTTGTACGCTCCATGGATTTCAGATTGCCTTCTAAGAGCTTTCGAAGCATTTCCACTGCCAGGTTCTTGTACTTAATCCGAGCCACTTCTTCCAGAAAATCTTCGGACAGGAGGGCAAAGTCCGGCTGTCCCAGCCCGGTTTCGTCAAAAACGTCAATGATCTCCTGGGACATGATGGACCGCTCCAACAGTTGATTAATTCGGGCATCCATTTCTGCAGGGCTGAGCTTTTTCTTTTGGGTATCCGGCTCTTCCATCTTCATCAGGCTGGCGCGAACAGCCTTAAAATACCCCACTTTTTCGGCATTGTCTTTCCCATCCTGGGTTGCGGCGCAGAGGGCATGGGCTTTAGACAATTCCACGGTCAGTCTCTTAAATTCTTTCTGTTCATCTTCCTTCAGACCTTTTATATGGTTCATGCCACCTATGATGGCCATCACTACTTCTTTTTTATCATCAGAATCATAACCGCTGTAATCGAAACCATGCATCAGCTGATCCAGTACTTCCAGCTTTTCACGCATGATGGCGATCACCTGGTTTGTATCCACACCGGTGGTTTTAGCATCGCTGTCAGTATATTCCTTCAGGGCTTCCTTCAAGGCCTGGAGTATGCCCAGATAATCCACCACCACACCGCCGGCTTTGTCCTTGAATACCCGATTTACCCGGGCAATAGCCTGCATCAGGTTGTGGCGCTGCATGGGCTTATCTACATACAGGGTATGCATGGAGGGTACGTCAAAACCGGTAAGCCACATATCCCGGACAAGGACCAGTTTTAGCTCGTCTGCCGGGTCCTTCATTCTCCGGGCAAGAGCATCTCGCCGCTGTTTGCCCCCGACGTGCTGCTGGATTTTCTCCGGGTCACTGGCGCTGCCGGTCATCACCACTTTTATTTTTCCCTTCAGATAATTGTCATGGTGCCAATGAGGCCGCAAACGTATGATTTCTTGGTAGAGATCGGCACAGATGCGTCGGCTCATACACACAACCATGGCCTTGCCTTCAATCGCCTTGGCCTTCTCTTCATAGTGGTTCACAATATCCTGAGCCAGGAGTTTGATGCGGTTGGGGGAGCCCACTACCGCCTCCAAGCGGGACCATTTGCTTTTGCTCTTTTCCCGCAGAGTCTCTTCCTGCCCTTCGGTGATCTCTTCAAATTCCCTGTCCAGTTCTTCCAGGATAGCTTCGGCGGTTTCCAGTTTGATGATCCGGTTTTCATAGAAAATGCGCACCGTAGATTCATCTTCAACAGAACGGGTCATATCATACACATCAATATAATCGCCAAAGACCGCCATGGTGGATTTGTCTTCCAGCTCCACCGGTGTTCCGGTAAATCCGATGAAGGAAGCGTTGGGCAGAGCATCCCGCAGGTGTTTGGCGTAACCGTAGGAAACTTCTCCGGTTTTAGGATCAGTTTTGGCTTCCAGGCCGTACTGGCTGCGGTGAGCTTCATCGGCGATGATAATTACATTGCGTCGATCAGTCAGGCAGGGCATTTCTCCGGATTCCGGCCTGAATTTTTGGATCGTTGTGAAGATGATGCCACCAGCTACCCGCTCATTCAACAGATCATAAAGTCCATTGACTTCACGACTGTTCTGATGAGCTTGCTGTTTCTTTTGCTCATCTGTCAGCTTTCTCACATCCGCCTGTTTTGGTGTTTGCCGCAACAGTTCCTGCGACTGGGCAAAGGTTGCGTAAAGCTGGTCATCCAGATCATTTCGGTCGGTGATCACCACAATGGTGGGGTTGTTCAGAGCTTTTATCAGTTGCGCAGTGTAAAACACCATGGTCAGACTTTTGCCGGATCCCTGGGTATGCCAGATAACCCCGGCACGACGGTCGCCTTTTTCGCTGGATGCCTCCATGGTTTTTGACAGGGCTTTTTTCACGGCAAAGTACTGATGATACCCAGCCAGAATCTTGATGATAGTTTTACTACTGCCGATTACCTTTCCGGAAGCATCACGGTCGTTTTTGTCTGATTCCTGGAACAACAAAAAGCCAGCGATGATGTCCAGCAGACGTTCCGGCTGAAGCATGCCCCGGGTAAGGGTATCGTATTGAAGCTGATGAGTGGGAATGACCGTTTCACCATCCACAGACCGCCATACCATGTAGCGTTCCTGGTTGGAGGTGATGGTGCCGGCTCTGGCGTTGAGACCGTCGGTAAGGATACAAAAAGCATTATAATGAAATAATGAAGGGATGTCTTTTTTGTAGGTTTGAATCTGATGGTAGGCTTGCTCGATGCCCGCCTTTTCGTCGATCATGGATTTCACTTCCACCACCACCAAAGGCAGGCCGTTAACAAAAATTGCCAGGTCAGGGCGGCGCTCTTCCAACCCCACCACGGTAAATTGATTCACTGCCAGAAAGTCGTTTTTTTCCGGATGTTCAAAATCGATGACATGGGCGGTGCGAGTCCGCTGGTGTTCCCCTTCTTTTACAGACACAGCAATGCCTTCCACCATGAGCTGGTGGAAACGCCGGCTGTTTTCTTCCAAGGAGGGACTGTTGAAGGTGATGATCTGTCGAAAGGCTTCTTCCAATGCTTCCGGAGGCAGGTGACGGTTGATCCGGAACAGGGCGTCACGTAACCGCTGTTCCAGTATCACTTCCCGGTAATCCTTTCGTTCCGGAAATGAACCGTCAGCCCCGATTTCCGGGCCAAACTGATGCTCATAGCCCATGTCTGTAAGGGTTTCCAAAATCATCTCTTCCAGCATGGCTTCGTTAAAAATAGCTTTAGGGGTCATAGGTGCCTCCCTTCACTTATACAGCAGACAAGTTGAAAACGAGGTTGCGCTATTGTGGGAGTACTGGTGCGAATGGGCTATGATAGAAAGTTGAACTGATTGATTAAGGTATTATTCGTTGACAGCTTCTTTTGATTTTTCGGCGTCTTCTTCGCAGGGCACCCGGATTTCCCCTGACATGAGTTTGGGGAGTAGGGTGTCGCGGAGGGATGCTAGTTTAATATTTTCATTAGAAAACTTCCGCAAAAAATACTTCTTTTTCATAGCAACAAATTCATCGAGCAGATGATCAGGAGGGACTATTATTTTATGTGCTGTTAGGCTTGTAATATCTAAGTTTGGAACAGATGTGCCACCCATAAATCCCTTGAGATCACCCGCTGTGTACATTCTTTCTAATATACTCTCTATATATACGGCATCCTGTACTCTTTTTGTTTCAAGTCGTTTGCAAAAATTTGAATATATAATTGGAATATTATAGAGTTCTTTAATTGAAGGATCACAATAAACACTTCTTCCGATAGGTCCTATACCTGACCCTCCGATTAGAATATTACATTCATTGATCTGTCTTTTTACTAAACTAGATTCTTTAATCCATCTAATGGGAGCAGAATTTGCGTATCCTGATTCTTTTAATGCTTGTAGATCTGTCCCTCTTAAGCAGATAACTGGTATAAGGCCTTCCTCAAAATATTCTTTGCCCCAGTCTCCACCTATTGTAACATCAGAAATATCTTTGATACTCCTAATATTCCAACCTTTGGGTATCAACCCCAATTCACTTGATACCATT